>NZ_VUMH01000008.1 GCF_009696265.1 Desulfovibrio porci | reverse complement strand
GAAAAGAACAGCGAACTTGCCGGTCTGGACGCATCGCTACAACTTTGTGCGTCCGCATACGGCTCTTGGCAGAAAACCTCCAGCCTCAAGGCTGAGCGGAGGGTGAACAACGTGTTGACACTCTACACCTAGAGCTTGTCCGGGCAAACCCTAAAATGTCCACTCAAAGCTAAAATTTTTAGGGGTATAAAATTTATTTTTCTAAATATGCCGTATAAATTAAGAGAGTTAAATAGGTAATTTAAATCCCGTCTCCGCATTTTGAAATTATGAGCATTAGCTGTGCTTCTCCGATGTGCTTATCAAAAAATGCCTTAAAATGGAATACGTTTACCCCGCTTTTTCGTCCCACTCCAGTTGCCCAATTTTTCCGAGTCCCGCTCCCTTCTGTCTAATCCCGTCCGCAAACGTCCTCAGCTATCCCGAATTTTTTGGGGTAACTGGCAGGGTAAATTTTTTTCAAAAAAATTTTTATTAAATTATATCAAGTAGATATTTGCCAAAAAAGACTGAGCTACGACGAGGCTCACCGTGTAACCAACAACGTCTCGGTGGCGGGCCAGCTTCAGGCCGACATGACCACAATGGCGCGGGAATCGCGCAAGTGGAACCTGTCTATCGGGCTGTACACGCAGTCCATTGACGACATTCCGAAAATCATCACGGACGAACTTGCCACAACCGTGGTCATCCTCGGCTCCGGCACGGAAAAAAGTATCGACAATATCTCGGAACGCTTCGGCCTGAACGGGGCCTGCCGTCATGCGCTCTCGCGGCTGGGCAAGCCCGGCAAGGCCGGTTCCAATCTCATTGCCCTGTTCAGAACAGGTTCGGGCATGTCCCAGCTTGTCCTCAGTCTGACCATAGGCCCGCAATCACTTTGGGCCTTTTCCACCACCACGGAAGACGTGGCTATCCGCAACAATCTCTATCAGCGCCTGGGGCCGTCCGAAACCCTGCGGCGGCTGGCCGCTCGTTTTCCCGGCGGTTCAGCCAAGGCCGAAGTCGAACGCCGCAGGCGCAAGGTCGAAGACCAGAGCGACGCCGATGGGGAAGTCGTCAACGTCATCCAGGAAATTGCCAACGAAATAGCGAGGGAACTATGAAAAAAGTTCTTTTGGCTTTGCTGATAACGGCTTTTCCGGCTCAGGTCTGGGCCGGTGGCTGCGGATGCGGCTCTGTCAGAGCCATCGTCACGGCGGCGAAATCCGAAACCATTCAGGCGGTAAACGCCTATACCGCTGCGGAAGCGCAGGCCATCCGTTCGGAAATCCTGCTGGCGGCGCAGAACATCATCGGCACCATCAAGACGGAATCCGCCACCATCGTGCGGGCGCTGGTCGCGCTCAAGGAAAGCAATGCCGCCACGCTCAAGGGACAGGCCGTGGCGGGTGAGGCCATGAAAACAGAGGATATGTACGGCAAAGCCGCGCAACCCGCCGGGCTGTGCGGAAGCAGTTCCCTGGGCGCGGGCATCCAGCTCGGCGCTCAGGCCGGACGGGAAATCCACGCCGCCATGCGCGAAAAGCAGCTTGAACACGCCCATACGCCGGGCAAAAAGCCGGTGGAATTTCTCCGGCGTGTGCTGGCGGAAGACCAACCTTCCCAACAGGAAAGTCTGGACGCGCTCTTTCCGCTGGGCGGCACGCTCACGGAAGACCAGGTAGCGCAGGCCCATGAAGCCGTCAAGACGCTCGGCAATCCTCGTCCGCTGCCGGTGGTGACGGAGGAACAGAAGAACACTCCCGCCGGACAGACCTATGCGGCGGCGCGGAAAATCTATGAGGAACGGATAACCGCCGTCATGGAATCCCTGAACAATCATGTGGTCTATCACGCGCCCACGCTGCCGGAGGATGTCACGGCCTGGGCGGAAAACCAGTGGTCGGAAGCGGGTGGGAGCGGCACGCCGCCCGGCATTGTGGACGGCAAGATCTCCGAAGCCGGGCTGTACAGGCTCCTCTCGCAGATGCGCGTCGGCAATCCCAACTGGTTCGCGCAAATAGCCACAGCAACGGATGCGGGGCTTTTGCGGGAGCTGGTCATCATGCAGGCGTTCCAGATGGAACTGACGCGCAAGAATACGGACTTGCTGGACAGGCTGACCGTCATTGCCTCGCTGGACTACCTCACACGTATGGAAGGCACGACGGGCAAGGAAATGGATGACCTCTACACCCGTATGGTCGGCGCACAGCAGTAGGGGGGATGGTAATGCGACAACTACAACGAAAAAAGGTCGGCGTGGGTGCCGGTACGATAAAAAACGCACTCGTTCCCGCTTACTTTATACACAAGAAGCCAATCCGGTTCTATATGCAACTCCCGGTAAGGTTTCCACTCTCCTTTGAGGGCATGGTCACGACAATGCTTGGGCAGTTGTTCCTCGTTAAGCAAAAGCATGATTATTGTTTTCAGCTTTTGCATATCGTAGCCGCGATGTTCCACCTTTCTCAAATCACGGCGAAATTGAGCGGTAAAAGTGGAATTACGCACTTATATCCCCAACTGTCTGAAAAGGTCTTCCGCATCCTTGGCGTGAAATATTTCCTCTCCCCGTTCCGCCTTCTCTATGGTTTCACGGGTCAGGGCATTGGGAATTTCAGCACTGAAAGGCAGGCGCTTTTCATGGGCCACCCTGGTCAGTGCCATGCGGCAGAGGTCGGATACCGTCAGCCCCATTTTCGCAAGCACGGCTGCCGCTTCATTCTTGATGACCGGGTCAATTCTGGCACGAACATAGTCATTGGCAGGCATAGGTCTTCTCCTTGTTTTCAATATTGTAGCTCACATGAGCACAAAGTCAACCTCATTTCCAACACCGGCATAGAGGGCAGTCATGGCCTCATCTGACCTTCCCGCGACTTCGGAAGTCCTGCTCCCGACCGATGCCAGTAAACATATCCTTGATACCTTTCTCGGTCAGGGATGGGATACCTGGGGCACGGGCCTCGGCGGTTCGCAGGCATCGGAATTGATGCTTGAAATGTTCAGCGCCTTCAACCTGATTGCGCTGGCTGTGGTGTCGGCCCTGTTCATCTGGGTGCTGGCCGTTGCCGTGGCCGGGACGGCCCACGAAGGCACTCCTTTCGGAAAGCGTTTCAGCTCGCTGTGGATGCCGCTGCGTTTTGTGGGCGCAATGGGGGCATTGGCTCCCATTTTCAAGGGACTGTCGCTCTTTCAGGTGGCGATTCTGGCCTGCATCGGCTTTTCCATCAACCTCGGCAACTACGTCTGGGAGCTGGGTACGGACTATTTTGTGGAGCATGGTGGGCAGCTTTCTCCCCAGGCTCCGGATCAGAACGTCACTCAGTATGCGTCCATCACCAACGGCGCTCTGGAATCGCTGACACTCCAGTATTACCTGAACGAACGGCGCGGCCTGAACATCACGCCGGGCGGGGAATGGAAGTACAGCGGCAACTGGTTCCGCTCCGGCGGCGAATACAGGTTCATCTTCAACGGCAACGCGGGAAGCATCACGGTTTCCTGCGTGGACGAAAGTGACGCCCTGTGCCGGGGCAAGGTCAATGCCGTGGGCACGGCCATTTCCGCGCTCTCGCCTCTGGCGCAACAGCTTGCCGATCCCGATACTCCGGCTGCATCCATCGAGCCTCGCGCCCTGTACGATGCGGCCAATCAGGTCAACACGACCATCCTTTCCGGTCTGCAAAGCTACGCGCAACAGGGACAGCTTCAAGGCAAGCTCAACGAGTTCAGGGAAAACGCCGCGCAATACGGCTGGTTCATCGCCGGGTCTTCCTACTGGTCAATCGCCTGGATCAATCAGGAAGTCCGGGAAGCCATGTACTCCGGCATCACCTACAGTCCGCATGAGTACACCGTGTCGGAGCTTCAGGCGCTGATGCACGGCCTGCGCGACTATGAAGCGGCAAAGGAGCGCGTGGACAACTACATCAAGACCGCCTACGCCAGCCGGAGGGGCATTTCCGACACCACGGCCACGCCGTCCGTCACGGACGAAGGCCGGGCTTTCGACGAAATCTGCAACTGGCTGCGGGCCACGCTGAATCAACTTGTGGCCGGAAATATCCTGCCCATAGCCATTGAAAAATTGTCCTCCAGCGATCCCATTATGGCCGTATCCGATGTGGGGGACTACCTCATCGGCTCGGCCTGGGGTCTGGCCTCGGCGCTCGGCGTCGTGGATGTGGCGCACTCAATGGGCAAGGCGCTGCCGTTTGTGGGCAAGGCCGTTCCCAATCTGGACAAATATATTTCCTTTGCCTTGTTCACGGTCTTTCTGCCGCTCCTGCTCTATGGCCTGGCTCTGGCTTATTATCTGCCCGCCATTCCGTTCATCCGCTGGATTTCAGCTCTCGTCGGCTGGATTATTCTGGTGGTGGAAGCTCTGGTCGCGGCCCCGCTCTGGCTCTGTGCCCATGCCCTGCCCGAAGGGGACGGCGCTGCGGGACAGCACGGCAAACGGGGCTATTTCCTCCTGCTCGGCATCATCATCCGTCCGCCGCTCATGGTTTGCGGCTTCTTTGCCGCCGTCATCCTCATGAACGTGGTGGGAAGACTGCTCGGCGCGGGTTTCGAGATATTTGTCGGCGGAACCATGCAGACAAAAATCATCGGCATCACCGGCACGTTCTCCATGCTCGTCATCCTCGGCATCGTGGTCATCATGACGGCCAACAAATTCTTTTCCCTTATTCACTATCTGCCCGAACACGTCACCAACTGGATAGGCCAGCAGTTCCACGCCCTTGGCGAGAAGGAAGACCAGGCAGGTGTGAAAAACGTCTTTGTCGGTTCCACCAATGCGGTTTCCTCCGGCGCTCATGGAGCGCGGGAACTGCGCGGCGACATTTCGCGGCAATGGAACAATCCCGGCTCCGGCGCGGGCAACGCCCGGATGTCAACGCCGCAGGCCCCTGCATCCAACGTCAGGCCGGGACTGACGCAGCAGAATTTCAGGAGCTGATATGGATATTTTCGACAAGGAAAAAACCGTCATCAGTTGCTTTGACCTGACCGGCAACATGGTGCGTCCCTGGGCGGAAGCGGGATACCTCTGCTACTGCGTCGATATACAGCATCCGCAGGGAGAAACGCGGCAGGGAAACATTATCCATGTCGGCGCGGATATGCGCGACTGGCTGCCTCCGTTCCGCCCTATCACCTTTGCGGCCTTTTTCCCTCCCTGTACGGATGTGGCTGTTTCCGGGGCAAGGTGGTTCAGGGACAAGGGCTTGTTCGCCCTGTTCCAGTCCATACGTCTGTTCTATGCCTCCATCCGCCTCGCGGAATGGCCACATGCGCCGTACCTCATCGAAAACCCCGTTTCCACCATCTCCACCTACTGGCGCAAGCCGGATTACACCTTCGATCCCTGTGATTACGCGGGCTATCCGGGTGGTGAAAATGACCTGTACACCAAGAAAACCTGCCTCTGGACAGGGGGAGGCTTCATCATGCCGCCGCCCAAACGTCTTGAACCGGTACAGGGAAGCAGGATGCACCGGCTTCCTCCTTCACCGGAAAGAGCGAACCTCCGCAGCGCCACGCCGATGGGCTTTGCCCGCGCGGTGTTTGAGGCGAACTGTCCCGGCTGGAGGTCGGTATGAAAACGCCCGTTTCTCTTTCAAGCCTTCTGGCTGTCGCCGGTGAATCCCGTCAGCACCTGACGGAACTCCGTTCCGGTTTCCGTTCCCGGCTGGCCGCTTTCCGGCGGAATCGCACGACCTCGGAACAGGCCGCGCTGGAAGAAGATTTCTCCCTCGTTCTTGCGGCCTGGGGTATTGCCGACGCGGATATTCCCGGCGTCATCACGGCTTTGTATCTGCGTCTGCCGGTGTTCGCCGTTCCGATGCTGGCCTGCCTCATTACGGCGGCATGGTCGCACAGTCCGCTTTCCTTTCTGTCCCTGGCCTGCATCGCGCCGCCCTGTCTGCTCGGCATGGTCACAACGCTCTGGCGCATTTCCATTTTGCGTCACCGTCGCTTTACGCCGCTGTGCCGCTGGCTGTTGCATTTCCGCAAACGCCCGTAGCGGGCGGGGGCGTGTCTCCCTTAACCTTAAATATAAGGAGTACCTTTGTGTTTTCCAGAACCGTATTGATAGTGTCCTGTCTGGCTCTTGCGGCCTGCGCGGAGAAAACCGCGCCTCCGGTTCCTCATGAAGTCGATTTCGTATCAGCTACGCTTGGACAGGCTGCGGAGCAGGCCCACGGCGAACTCGCCATGCTTGCCAGACTGCGCGGGCAGGGCTTGCAGCCCTTGCTGCCGCCCGCCGATCCCTCGCTGAATCTGCCCGTTTCCCTTGCCTGGACTGGCGAAGCGTCCGGGGCGCTCAAGGAAATCTGTCTGCAACTCGGCTACCGCTATAAAGAGGCAGGGAGTCCTTCCGCGCAGGCTTTGACGGTCGTGGTGCGCGGTTTGAACCGTCCGGCGCATGAACTGCTGGAAGACATCGCATGGCAGATTCAGCCGCAGGCCGTAGTGCGCGTCGATCCGGTCAACCGGGTGCTGACGCTGGCCAGAACTTCCGGCACGGAGGGAAGGTCATGAGTGCCACAGAGAAAACATCCGTGGAAATTCTGCGTCCCACCCCCATGCCCGCGCCCAAAATCGACGACTACAGTTATACGCTGGGATTCAGCAAAGGGTATGAGGCCGCTGATTCCTCCACCGTCTGTTGGGCTTTAGGCTTGTGTGCCGTTCTGGTCATCATTTGCTGTTTTATCGTGCTGTATAATCACCTCAGCCAACAGAACGATATCCTGTCTCGTTTCTGCACTTCCGAAAAAAACAGGAAAGGTGTGTCGAACAACGGCAGATTCTTCTCCCTGCTGCTTCCGCTGGCCTTCACTGTCTGCCTTGCAGGATGCGCCGGAAAACAGAGTGAAGTCGTCACTCCCGCGCCCGTATCGCCGGAAATAACCAATGCGCCGAAGCCTGCCGATGGTGTAACCAAAGAAGGAGCCTTCACTCCCTATGACGCCTCGTACCGGGAAGACGGTTCCGGGCAGTACCTTGCCGTCCATATTCCTGCAGACCCGGCCTCCGGGCCGCGTCACGGCGATCCCGCCGAACTTGCGGGACTGCTGGAAATGACTGGTACGGCGACCGGCAAAGAAAAAACGGCCGTCCAGCTCATGCGGCCCAAAGCCATCCGGGAAGCGGCACGGCTGATCACGTTCCAGACCGCCATGTCCTGGCGTTACGGCCAGCTTGTGGCGGAAACGGAACGCTACAGCGCCGTCATGGACACGGCCTTCAACTTTGCTCCGTTGATGCTCACGCAGGGCGAAGCCCTGATTATGCCGCCTCTGCTCACGCGGGCGGGAGCATCCATGCGCATTGAAGATAACGCCACGGCCACGGCGGCGAAAACCACCTATGAACTGCTGGAACCGGCCAGGTACATCGCGGTTGTGCCCAACTGGCGGGAGTTTCTCATGGCCGACGACTTCCCCGAACCGGAACAGCCCAATCCCGCCGTGCTGCCGAAAAACGCGGAGGAACGCGCCATCTGGCGAACCGCCGTGCGCGAAGCCTGGGAACAGGGGCTGGTCGAAGCCGACCAGCTCTATGCCGACAATGTGTCCCGCATGGCGCGGAGTTATCGCGGCGTCATGCTCTATCACCTGCTCACCGCCCAACATCTCATGAGCCGGGTCAATACCGCGTCCGCCGACCTGGGGACGCGCCGATCCGACAACGGCAACAAGCTGAACATCGGCCAGAAGGTGTACCGGATCACCGCGCCTTCCGCGTTCACGGTCGCGACGCCCGCGTCCCGGAAGAAAGGGGGAAAATAGCATGGGGCCAGTGATTTCTACCCTCATGAACCCCGTATCCGCTGGACGCATAAGGAACTCAATGACCTGCTGCTCTGGGGAACCCATTGCGGCATGTCCGACCTTAATCTGCGCTCCGGTCTGCCCGCATGGATGCGGTTGAACGGCTTATGGCGAAAGGTCACGCAGCGGGCCATCACGACCGATGAGCTGCTGGCCGCGCTGGAGCGTCTGACCAAAAACAATTCCGTGTCCGCGCTCATCAAGTCCGGCCAGTCCGATTACGACTTCGCCCACGAGGTTGAGGAATCACGCGGTCTGCGCCGCCGTTTTCGCGGCAACGCCACACCGGTGGCGGACGGCTATTCAACCGGCGTCAAAATCGTCTTCCGTACCATTCCTTCCATGCCGCCCGCTCTGGAAGACCTGAACGTCGAACAGGGCATCCTTGACCACGCCATGCCGTCCAACGGTCTGGTGCTGGTCACGGGTGTCATGGGTTCGGGCAAGTCCACGCTGCTGGCCGCCATCCTGCGGCGCATCATCGAAACTGGCGGGCGTAACGTCAGCACCTACGAAGCGCCCATCGAGTTTGACTTCGACGCCGTGCCCAACCCCGGCGGCCCTGTCTCGCAAAGCACGATTCCCGAACACCTGAAGTCCTTCCTCACGGCCACGCGCAACAGCACGCGCACGGCCCCGGATGTGGTGCTCATCGGGGAAAGCCGCGATCCCGACACCCTGCGGGGGATGATGGAAAGCGCGGAAATCGGCGTCGCCGCCTATTCCACCGTGCATACCCGCTCCGTGCCGGAAACCTTGAGCCGTATCATCAACGTCTTTCCCTTCGCGGAACGACTGCAAGTTGCTGCCACGCTGCTTTCCAGCCTGCGGCTGGTCATCTCGCAGCGTCTGCTTCCCCTGCCGGACAACAACGGACGTATCGCCCTGCGCGAATATCTGGCCTTTACGCCGGAAATCCGGGAAACGCTGCTGGAAACTCCGCTGGAACGTCTGATTCTGAAAACCGAAAACCTGCTGGCCGCTTCCGGTCAGCGGATTCAGGACGCCGCCCAAACCGCCTACAAGAACGGAAACATCGCCAGGGACAGCTATCTGGCGATTCTGGCCGAACGCAAACACAGGAAAGGAACCGATTATGGCGCAACAGCATAACGACAACATACCGTATTACGAAATCTTCAGCATCAGGGAATACGTCAGGGAAGGAGAGACAAAATCCTCCTGGCTGCGTATCGGCGCGGGCTTCAAGAACAGGGATGATTCCTTCGGACTGATCTTTCAGGCCATGCCTCTGCCCGATCCCAAATCCGGCCTGCTCCGTCTGTACATGCGTCCGTTCCGTCCCGCAACGGAACAGGATGCCGCTCAGGGGGAAGACGCCTTCTATCTGGAGATCGACCCGCTCATGGGCGCTCCGCTGGAGGAGCTGTGATGAAACATCCCGCGAATGTGGTTTCCCTCTCCGGCGGAAAGGACAGTACGGCCATGCTGCTCATGCTCCTCGAACGCGGCGAACCCGTGGCCGATGTCGTGTTTTTCGACACAGGCTGGGAATTTCCCGAAATGTATGAACATCTGGAAAAGCTCGAAGCCTTTACCGGCCTGAAAATCACGCGCCTGCGTCCCAGAATGCCGGTAGATATGGAAACGGACAAGTCGCCGTTTGACTGGATGTTTTCCGAATATCCGGTGGCCAGGCGGGGAACACGTCAGGTGCACATGATTGGCCGGGGCTGGCCAAACGCGCCCGTTCGCTGGTGTACGGGCCGCAAACGGGATGCGCTTCACGCGCA
Organism: Desulfovibrio porci; assembly: GCF_009696265.1. Taxonomy (NCBI): domain Bacteria; kingdom Pseudomonadati; phylum Thermodesulfobacteriota; class Desulfovibrionia; order Desulfovibrionales; family Desulfovibrionaceae; genus Desulfovibrio; species Desulfovibrio porci. The sequence continues at coordinate 149,547 of NZ_VUMH01000008.1, read as the reverse complement.
TTTCCTGGCGCTCACCCACCGGAGTGGCCTTGAACTCCCCCTGCGTCAGTGTATCGGATTCGCCGCAGACGAACGGCATCGACTGGACGGCGTGACAAAAAAGAACAGCGCCTACTGTGTACAACGGTATCCGCTGGTGGAATGGGGCGTCACGGAGGCCGACGCGCTGGCTTACTGCTACAAACGCGGCTTCACCTGGGGCGGACTGTACCATTTCTTCAGTCGCGTCAGTTGCTTCTGCTGTCCATTGCAGCCCCTTGATGAACTGCGGACACTTCGCGGTTACTTCCCTGACCTGTGGCAACGGATGCTGACGATGGAATCCTGGCTGCCGGAAAACAGACGGCGTTTCAAGGATTCCAGCGTCTCTGCCCTGGATGCCCGCTTTGCGGAGGAGGCGGATAATGGCTGATGTTCTCTGGCGCGATACCGCGCTCACGCCCAAAATCTTCATTCTGGACGCCCGCGCCGTCTTTCCTCTGGCCCTCTGGCTCTTTCATTGGGCCTGGTGGACGGCGGGGCTGGCGCTTGCCGCGATCCTCGTCCTCTACCTTGTCCAGCGCACCGGCATGACGCCCATTGCCTGTTTCCGCGCCATCCGCGTGGCCTGCATGGGACGGAGACGCGAAACACGAAACACTGAAAACCAGTGGCGCAAACGCTGCCGCTGGCAGTAACCCTCTCACTAAAAAGGTGATCAATATGACCCATTACGCCATGCTTTTGAATCTTGATGAAGCCAACGCGCACTCCCTGCGAAGAGATGAACTGTTTCATCACATTCTTCAGGGCAGCATTTTGCGAAAAATCCTGCTTGGTCACGGTCAGACCGAGTATACAGCCATGAAAAACTCCCTTGATGCCATGCTGGATAACGGTCTTCTTGAAATCTGCGAATGTGACGGCGGCGTCGCTTCCATTCTGAAGGGCAGTACGTCAGGCAGAGAGGCTTTCCGTCACCTCTGGCTGCATGATGAAGAAAGTGAATCCATGCCCATCCTCCATACTCTGCCCGGTCATGAGTTTGCCATGCAATTTTGCCGTAAATACAGCCTTCCCGGAGAAGCTGAAACTGAGCTGTCCTCTTTCTTCAATATATTGTTCAAGAATAACGAACAGTAACTACAAAGGGATCATTATGAACAGAAAAGAACGCAACAGCCTTGGCCTGTTTGATACCGCGCGGCGCTCTTCTGAAAAAGAGCGCGTCACGCTCACCCAGGCGGACATCGAGCGCCAGCTTGACGCGGGCGCGTTTCTCATGAGCCGCGAGGAAGCCGTCGCCGCCGGGTTTCTCAATCCGTATGACGAACAGGATACCGTGATTGTGGACATCAGGGAGGAGCAGAAATGAGCCAAACGCCAGAGCAGAAAAAGAGCCGCTTTCAGCTCAGTCGGGAAGTTCAGGAGGAATTTGTCAACGGCATTGCCCAGACCATGTTGTCGCTGGCCGAAAATGCTGAACAGGGACAGCCGTCCGTGGCTGAAACGCCCTTTTGCCCCGTGACCGGCAAGGAATACAGCGGCGCGAACATGGTGCGTCTGACACTGACCGCTATGGAAAAGGGCTACGCCGACAACCGCTGGCTTACGTTCAAACAGCTTCAGGCGGTCAGGGAGGAACATCCCGACCTGAACATCCGCATCCGAAAAGGAGAGCACGGCGTCACCGTGCTGCGCCCGGAGGACGTGTTCTTCACGGTGGAAAAGGAAGGAAAGTGGAATTTTGTTTCTGAAGAGCAGGCAAAGGGCCTTCCTGATGTGCGGCGTCATACCCTGCTGTATCCCTTCACGGTCTTCAATGCGGCCCAGATTGAAAACTTTCCCGCCAGGGAACAACCCGCGCCCGTCATAACCGAAGCGGAACGCAATGATTTGCTGGAACGATTTGTCGCCAGTTCGGGTGTGGCGGTCGAACACGGCAAGGGCGTTCCGCGCTTCGACCACAAGACGGATACCGTCAGGCTGCCGCACCCGGAGAATTTTCACAGTTCGGGCGATTACTACGCCGCGAAGCTGCGGGAGTTCTTCAAGGCTACCGGTCACAGGTCACGGGAAGCCCGACAGCCTGTAAAGGCCCAAACACTCAAAAGCTGCGCCTTCGAGGAAATGCGGGCGGAAATGTTCTCCATGCTGGCCGGGGCGAAATTCGGTCTGCCCATGCCGGAACACGGTTCCGCGGAACGGCTCAGGCTCTGGAACCAGACCTTTTCCGGCGGGGAATCCAGGGCGCTTTTCCGGGCCGCCTCGGAAGCCGCGCGGGCGCTGACAACCCTGCGCCAGTTTGAAGCGGGCGAACAGCCCGCCGCCCGATGGTTCCCCAAACGCGAAGCATGGCCGGAACTCATGGAGATGCAGAAACAACGGGATGCCGTGACGGGCGTGTCCTTCCGGGAAAAGACCGGTTCCGACGTGCCGCGTCCCGCGCCCGGCAATACCGCCTCGCGTTCTCTGTCCGAATCCGTCAGGGCATTTGAAGAAACGGACGACCTGACCGTCAAGGCCCGTCTGATTCTCCAGAATCCCGACTTCCTGAACATGGCGCTCAGGCTCGACCCTTCCGCCACCAGAGAACTGGCCGCGCTCTGCGACCAGGTGTCGCAGGCATTGCACATGGAGCTGGACGAAAAGCTCCAGTCCGCGCCGGGCGCTGTGGAAAATCCCCTTCCCCTGAACGAACAGAAAGCCGCTTCCGCGCGGCGCATGAGGATGTAATATGCGACTTTTCATTGCCGAAAAACCCAATCTTGCAAAAGCCATCGCCAACGGCCTGGGCAACGGTCGCACGGAGAGCGGCTGCATCCGCTGCGGTAGCGATGTGGTGACATGGTGCTTCGGGCACATGCTCGAACTTGCCTGGCCGCAGGAATACAAGCCCGAATACGCTCAATGGCGGCGCGAACACCTGCCCATCATTCCTTCTGAATGGAAATACAAGGTCAAAAAGGACTCCGCCAAACAGCTTGCCGTCATCGGCTCCCTGCTGCGCGAGGCCGATTCCGTGGTCAACGCGGGCGATCCCGACCGCGAGGGTCAGCTTCTCGTGGACGAAGTGCTGGAGCATTTCAAATATCGCGCCCCGGTTGCCCGTATCTGGCTGCCGTCTCTGGATGACAAATCCGTCCGCATCGCCCTGAACGGCATCAGGGACAATACGCCCTATGCGCCTTTGCGCGACGCCGCCCGCGCCAGAAGTCTGGCCGACTGGCTGGTGGGCATCAACGCCACACGCGCCCTGACCATCAAGGGAAGAGAAGGCGGACGTTCCGAAACGCTTTCCCTGGGTCGCGTCCAGACGCCCACGCTTGCTCTGGTCGTTGCCCGCGACAGGGAGATTACCAACTTCACGCCCACGGACTATTTCGTGCTGCGGGCCTCACTCACCCATGCCGCCGGAGAATTTACGGCGAACTTCGTGCCCTCCGAGATGCAGGCCGGTCTGGACGCTTCCGGGCGGCTCGTGGATTTCTCCCAGGTTGCCGCCGTTCTTGAACGGGTCAACGGCGTGGAGGGCGTTGTCACGGAATCCCTGCGGGAGAGCAAAAGCAAGGCCGCGCCCCTGCCGCACAGTCTTTCCTCCCTGCAAAAAGCTGCTTCCGCCCAACTCGGCATGTCGGCTCAGGAAGTGCTGGATACCGCGCAATCCCTCTATGAGCGCAAGCTGACCACCTATCCCAGAACAGACTGCCGCTATCTGCCGGTTGAGCAGTATCAAGAAGCCGCCGCCGTGCTGGCCGCGCTTTCCTCGCTTCCCGGTCTGGAACAGGTGGCGGGAAAGACTGACGCCTCGCTCAAAAGCGCCGCGTGGAATACGGGAAAAGTCACCGCGCACCACGCCATCGCGCCCACAGGCGAACTGCCCCCGGACAATCTCAAAATGGAGGAACGCTCCCTCTATTTCATGATTGCCACGGCGTTTTGTCTGCAATTCCACCCGCCCATGCGTTATGAAGCGCGAAAAATCGTCCTCAACCTTGCCGATACCCGTTGGGAAGTCACGGGGCGGCGCGTGGTGGATGCCGGATGGACGGCCTTCTCCAAAGACGAGGATGACGACAGGCAGGAAGAGGAATCCCTGCCGCCGGTTGAACAGGGTGATGCCGTGACCTGTCGCACCGTGGAAAGCGTAAAGAAAAAGACTTCCCCGCCTTCCCGTTTCTCCGAGGGGACGCTCATCGAGGCGATGGCCAATGTCCACCGTTTTGTGGGCGACGCCGAGGCCAGAGCCACGCTCAGGGAAACCAAAGGCATCGGCACCGAGGCCACCCGCGCAAAGGTTCTCGAAACGCTCAAAGAGCGCGGCTATCTGGCGCTTGACAAGAAGTCCATCGTTTCCACGCCGCTGGGCCGGGAAATCATCGACCTCACCCCGCCCGCGCTCAAAGACCCCATTACCACGGCGGAATGGGAGTCCCGCCTTGAAGCCATCGCCCAGGGCAGGGAAACGCTCGACGCCTTTCTTGCGGAGCAGAAGAAGATTCTGCCGGATTTGCTTGCCCCCATTCTGGGTGACGGCAAGCCCGCCTTTCCTTGTCCTTCCTGCGGCGCAGCCCTGAACCGCCGCAAGCGCAAGAAGGACGGTTCGTGGTTCTGGGGCTGCACGGCGTATCCCGACTGCAAGGTCATCCTGCCCGACGAAAACGGCAGGCCCGGCAAGGCCAGGCCCAAACCCGCTCTTTCGGAATACGCCTGCCCGGCCTGCGGCAAGCCCCTCGTCAAACGCTCCGGCGCGAAAGGCGAGTTCTACGGCTGCTCCGGCTACCCCGGATGCAAAAAGACCTGGCCCGTCGCTCCGAACGGCGCTCCTGATTTCAACGCAAAGAAAAGAGGAAAATAGAACGGAAGATGTGGGGGCGCTGCCCCCCACTCCCCCGCAAGGGGCATGATGCCCCTTGACCCCCATTATTTGGAGACAGCGACATGAAATATATTGCCATGTTTCTCTTGTGCATGGTTCTGGCCGCGCCGTGTTTCGCCGGTTCCTGTCAGGATATGCAGGACGCCGTGGGCAGCGCGATTCAGGAACGCAACAACAGGGTATCGGACTCGCACGACATTCTCATGCCCGACCCGGAAACCGAACGGGACGCGCTTTCCGGCTGCCTCGGCTCCGTCAATGCCATTGGTGATGCTTTTTCTCTCGGCGTGACTCTGCCGAGCATGGATCAGATTGTCGCGGGCATGTGCAGTCAGGTCAATTCCTACATCAACCGGAAAATCAACGAGGCTCACAATCAGGTCAACAACGCCGTCAACGGCATGGGCGGCAACAACCCCTTCAAGGTCTACGGCACCGGTGGGGATTATGTCGTCAAAATTACGGGAAAACTTCAATGAGAACGGTAATCTTTCTTTTCGCCGCTCTGTGGTTGTTGCCGGATGCGGCCTTTGCCGCTGACCGGACAAGAGTTGTTTTGCCGTCCATGCGACCGCTGACAGCTGACTGCGTTCTGGACGCCGCCCGCATCAGCGGAATGCCCGTCGCCGCGCTCTTCGCCATTCTCGCCACGGAAGGCGGAAAAACCGGGGAAGCCCTGAGCAACAGGAACGGCACATGGGACATCGGGCCGTTTCAGGTCAACACCATTCATCTTAACGAGTTGGCCGCGATGGGCATTTCGCCTGACGCCGTACTCCGTGATGGCCGTGTCAATGCGTATGCGGCGGCCTGGCTGCTGCGGAAGGAGTATCAGCGCACGGGCAGTCTCTGGCAGGCCATCGGCGCGTATCACTCCCGGACGCCGCATCGCCGGGATGCCTATATCCGGCGCGTAAAAAGCAATCTGGAACGGCTGCGCCGGGACGGGCTTTTCACGCTCTCCGTTCTTGAGCGGGAGGCGGGACAATGAACGGTCGGGATAACAGGGATGACCACCTTTTCTTATGGTGCGCCTTTCTGGTTTTCGTCTTTGTGCTGCTGCCCGCCCTCTATGTCGTGTATGCGGATGATGTGAACAGGCCGCTGCTGGCGTTGGCCGAAGCCCAGATTCAGGTCTTCGCGCCATTCTTTGAGGAAGCGCAAACCGCGTGGGCGCGTATCGCGGAAGCCGATCCGGCCTCCCTGTCCTGGGAAACCATGCAAAAAGTCCTGCGCTACACCGGCTCGTGGATTCGCTGGCCCTTTGCGCTGCTGCTCGTTCTGTTCGGCGTGGCCGCCATCTTCATGGGGCGCGTGGGCAGTCTTGTCCGCCGCTTCAATATGGAAAGCCTGCTCCGGAACAACGCGGAGTCCTTCCCTTGTCTGCGGCCTGTGGTGGGGCGCGGCAAGTATCTGCTCTCGCCGGAATCCCATGATTCCGGGCCGTGGAAAATCGCCCGGACACCGGTGCAGTTCGCTCTGGAGAATGGATTACTGCTTGATGAACAGGGGAAAGCGTTCACGCCGGGACAGGCCCTGAAAAACGGCCTGCCGTCCACGGAACTGCCCGCCTGGGGCAACGCCCGGCTGGATGGAGAAAAAGCGCTTCGTGTGCTGACGGAACAGCTCGGCAAACGCTTTGAGGGCTACGAGGGCTTGTCGCCCTGCCGTCGCGCTCTGGCCGTCGCTTTTCTGGCCTATGCGGGCGGGGACAAGAAGGGATGCGTCGCTCTTCTCGACGCCGTTTCCCTCTCCTACCGCGAGGAAACCGGGCAGGCGTCTTGTCCTCTTCTGGAGGACGGCGACTTTGCCAACAAGCTGAAAACGCAATGGGAACGCCATGCTTCCGTGTTGAACGAGAAGTGTCTGAGCATCCATGCCGCCTATGAACTGCCTTGGTTCATGGCGTTGCTGTATCGGGCGCGACAGAAAGGCGTGCTGGCCAGTTCGCAGTTCCTCTGGCTCCGCCCGCTGGATCGTCCGCTCTGGTACGCGCTCAATCAGTGCGGAGGACGCGCGGCATGGGCCGAAGGTTTTGCGCCCTGGGCGCACTACACGGCGGAAGAAAAAGAAAGGAAGACTTTGACAAAACCGCATGTGGCTCCCGCCGTGGCAAGTCTCAGGGAAGCCCTTTCCGCCCAGGGCTGGCTGACGGAAATCTTTGTGCCGCCCATGCCGGAAACAATCCCGGTTCCGCCCGCTGACGCCGCCGAAACTTCAAACTCCGAGGCTGAAACTTCTTCCATTGAATCGCCGCCGGACGCGGATGTGGTTCTCTGCCCCCCGGAAGAAAACCCCGAATACGACGCCAATGAAGATGAACACTTAGCTGACGAATACTACTAGAGGTTCCACTTATGAACAGAACCATCAGAGGTCTGGAAGACCACGAAACACAGGAACGTAAACGCCTGCACCGTGATGTACGCTCCCCCTCGCAACGTCTCGCGGACGCGCTCAAGCTCGGCCAGGTGCAAATCGGTGGAATGTTCGGCGCGGGGGTGTGTCTGTTCCTCTTCCCCGTTCTGGCGACGCCGTTGTTTTTGGTTGGCATCGCTCTGTTCCTTGCCCGCTGCGCCTGCGTGAACGGCGAACGCCTGCCGTTCCGTATGCCGATGGGCCTGTACGGTACGGACAGAGGCGATCCCCTGCCCGGACGGGGCGGTTTTGCCAGACCTGAAGGCATCTTCTTTCTCGGCAACCGGCTTCAGGACAAACAGGAGCTTTGGCTGAAAGCCAAGGATATTCTCACCCATTGCCTGCTCTTCGGCACGACTGGTTCCGGCAAAACGGAAACTCTGGTTTCCCTGTCCTACAACGCTCTGGCCACAGCATCCGGGCTGTTCTACATCGACCCCAAGGCCAGTCCCAAGCTGGCTGTCCAGATATGGCAGATGGCCCGGTTCCTTGGCCGAGATGACGACTTCCGCGTGTTGAACTACGGCACGTCAGGCAAGGTCAAGGGCAAGTCCCCGCGCCGTCTTTCCAACACCAACAACCCGTTCACATTCGGCTCGGCGGAAGCCCTGACGCAGCTTCTTGTTTCTCTCATGCCCGCTTCGGATGGAGCCAATTCCATTTTCGCGGACAAGGCGCAAGCCCTGATTTCCGGCGTCATGTACGCTCTGGTGGACTTGCGGGACAAGGGACTGCTCAAGCTCTCCACCTCAATCATCCGTGATGCCCTGGCTCTGGAAAAATGCGTGGCTCTGGCCCTGCATCCTGAACTGGATCAGGAATCCCGCGCCTCCATCCAGGCGGCTCTCGGAACATCGGGCTGGATCGCCGGACGGGAAATGAAAGACCAGCCGCCGTCCTTCGCGGAACAATTCGGGTATGCTCAGAGCTATTTCGGCAAGGCGCTTTCCAGCCTGACCGACACCTATTCCCACATCTACGGCGCGGAAGATGGGGAAGTGGACTTCGCGGACGCCATCATGCAACAGTGGATTGAGATTCACAGTAGTCTTTGTTTTTACATAATATGTTATTTTTATTGTGAAATATTTTTGAGCGGTAGTCTGGATAGTCCAGAGAAGTCCGCTTGCAGCCTGCATTTTTGTGGGTATATATGTGGGTATCAAAACTTGGGATGCCCCAAAAGGGAAATCGTGTAACACTTTGAAATTGCACAAATAAGCGGATAAAAGCCCCAAAAGGCTCCTGCAACGTCCTTCAGGGAGGTCTGTCCATGCTTACCGATACCTACATCAAAAGCCTGAAGCCCGCAGAAAAGGCCAGAAAATACGCGGATGGAGGCGGCCTGTTTCTCTATATTCCGACCAGCGGCAGCAAGCTGTGGCGCATGGCCTATCGCTTCAACAAGAAGAGCAAGCTCCTCAGTTTCGGGGAGTACCCAACGGTCACGTTGAAGAAGGCCCGTGAAAAGCGCGACGAGGCTAAAAAGCTCCTTGCGGACGGCATAGACCCAGCGCAGCATAAAAAGGCGGCCAGAGCCGCCAGAGAAGCGGAAGAAGCCAATTCCTTCAAAAATATTGCGCTGGAATGGCAGGAAACGCAGACAGTCCACATTTTGCCGGCAGGAAGGGCCCATCTGCTGCATTGTCTGGAGCAGCATATTTTTCCTCATATCGGTTCCATGCCGATAACCCAGATTGAGGCGGCAGACATTCTGGCGTTCGTAAAGCCCTTTGAAAAGCAGGACAGGCTGAATCAAGCCCATCTGCTCATTCAGCTCTGCGGGCGCGTCTTCCGTTATGCCATTGCCACCTCACGCGCCAGACATGACGTAACCGCAGACCTCAGAGGCGCAATCCGTACCAAGAGGCCGAAGCATCATCCGACAATTCTGGACAAGAACAGGATCGGTAAACTCCTTTTGGAGTTTGATGAACACCCCGGCTACTATCCCGTTACCTGCGCCCTGCGGATCATGCCGCATGTTTTTGTGAGAGAAAAAGAGCTGATCTGGGCAGAGTGGACAGAATTCGATCTGGAGCGGGCAGAATGGCGCATCCCTGCGGAGAGGATGAAAAAGCGCGAAATGCACATAGTCCCCCTTTCCCGGCAGGTACTGCAAATTCTGCGGGAGTTACACCGGTTTTCAGGCAATGGCCGTTACCTTTTTCCATCTGCACGCTACATGGAAAAGCCGATCCAGAAGTCAACCATGCTGGCCGCACTCCGGCGCAAGGGATACTCCGGGAGCGAAATGTGCATTCATGGCTTCCGTTCAATGGCCTCGACGCTGCTCAATGAAATGGGTTTCAATAGCGACTGGATAGAGCGGCAGCTTTCGCATGATCACAGAGACGCCGTCCGGGCTGCCTACAACCATGCGCAGTATCTGCCGGAACGGCGCAATATGATGCAGACATGGTCTGACTATCTCGATGACTTGAGGGAAAAGGCCCGCCAATGCAGTGAAACATGTTGAAACAGCAGGAGGAAAGCCATGACATATCCGGCAGGAGATTCTTTGCTGCGCCTACCGCAGGTTCTTGAACTGATCCCTGTAAGCAAAAGCGCATGGTGGCGTGGATGCAGGGATGGCAGGTTTCCCAAGCCCGTCAAGCTGGGGCCGCGCACGACGGCATGGAGAAGTACAGACATTGCAGCCCTGATAAGGCAGGCTCCTTCCCCGGCTTGTGAGGAACAGGCAGTTCCTCTGGATTGAGTATTGTCTTTCCCGGACAGAAAACGGCAAGGCCGGTGTATGCCCCTCAGAGGCACGCACCGGCCTTTATATGTATCAAAAAGTCCAAAAGTATACACAGTACGCAAGAGGCTTTCCCGGATATTTTTATGTCTATGAGACCCGAATATAGACAAGGAAAGCATGGGGAACAAGAAAAATAAGAAAACTAATTATTCCAAAAAGTTTTACTGCTGTGCAAAGAATTTCAAAAAGTTGTCAAGATAAAAAATATATTTTTGAGAATATAACAGGTATTTCATGGGACAATATGGGACATATGCAATGGCGCAATCAGGAGAAAAAACGGGAACGCCGGAAAAGGCATGATATGCTGCGCAAAATACCGAGGAGGGGAAATTATGCCGACACCTGAGCACACTAAAGGCCTGTTGCGATTGCGCCAGATTCTGGAACTCATCCCCATCAGCCGCAGTGCATGGTGGGCGGGATGCAAGAGCGGACGCTACCCCAAGCCTATCAAACTCGGCCCGCGTACCGCTGTTTGGAAAGCAGCGGATATTTATGCCCTGCTGGACAAGCTCTCCTCTTCGCAAAAGGAAGAAGAATAGGCATGACCCTGTTCCCGGCTCGTCGTCCGTCACTCCCGCAAATCTGCCGAAAGCGGGCAGCGCGTCAAGGCCAGGCCCTTGCGGGCCGCTTCGCGGGCCTTGACGCTTATGCCCTTGCTTCCGGCAAAAAATACATGCGGGCGACGGACGAGGAAGCCTCCGGCGGGGGCTCTGTCAAAGGAAGTCCACATACCAGCAAGGCCGCACATACATTTCAGGAAAGCTGCGCAGACGTTCTTTGCAGTGGGCACATAAAGAACAGCGGTACGCAGGATACCGGGCAGCAACAGCAGGCGTTACCTGCTGCCTGTTCATGGAATACCGCCCCAGAAAAAGGCCCGTATATGCCCGGTGCCTGTCTCTGGCATAGGCGGATACTGACTTCCCGGAAGACGGATAGTGATCCGTCTGCGGCAGAAAGCGAATCCGTTATCGGAGTCATACCGATCCGGCAAACGCTTCCTGTCATCATGTCGCGTGCCACATGCGATCCGGTTATGCGGCATATGCGTTCCCGATATTACCCGGATGCTGATCCGTCACCATGTTGTTCCTCTGCTCATGTCTGCGTATTTGTCCGGCGGTATTTCCGAGGGCCAGCCTACGTTTCGTATAGACGCTTCGCGTCATACTTCACGGCTGGCGAGGGGCGCTGCCCCTTCGAACCCCTAAAAGGCAAAAGGCAGGCAAGGCGATGAAGCGCGTCAAACCGGTTCGCACTGCGGCTGTTATCATACGCCTTTACCCGGAGGAACGCGACATTCTTCGCTTCAATGCCGGGCTGCATGGCATGAGCATGTCGGATTATGTGCGGCAGACCTGCCTTGGCATACGACTGCGAAGAACTCCCGAAGAAAGACGCCGAGTGCGTGAGCTGGCGCGTATTGGCGTTAATATCAATCAGCTTGCACGCTGGGCCAATACTTACAAGCAGGCAGCTGAGGCCGTGGAAGTCCTGCTGGCCCTGAAGGAGCTTGAAAGGCATGTCAGAGAGTTTGCCACGGCAGCCCCGGAGGATAGCAGTACGGGGGAGGCGTCATGATGATGAAGGTATTTCCGCATGGAACCGGATCAGGAGACAAGCCCAGCCGCTATCTTGTGCGCACGGATTATCCGGGAAGAGACACACGCCCCCCGCAGGTATTGCGCGGCGATCCTGCCATGACCCGTGCGCTTATCGACAGCATAGAGCGGCGATGGAAATTCACGTCCGGCGTACTGGCATGGCATCCTGATGACTGCGTCAGTGAGCAGCAGGAAAACGCCGTGATGGATGCTTTTGAACATGTGGCCTTTGCCGGGCTTGAAGAAGATCAGCGCAATATTCTCTGGGTTCGCCATACCCATGCGGGGCATCATGAGCTGCATTTTCTGATTCCGCGTCTGGAACTTTCCAGCGGAAAGGATTTTAACGCCTGTCCGCCCGGCTGGCAGAAGGACTTTGATGTTTTTCGAGACCTGTTCAACTGGCGTGAAGGCTGGGCCCGCCCGGATGATCCTGCCAGACGCCGGGAGGTTCTGCCGAAAAAGGCTGATTTGTTCAGGGCGCGTCTGGCCAGATGGGGAAAGGAACTCCGGGCAGGAGAACGCGACAAGGTAAGAGACGCCATTCTGGCCCACCTTGGGGAAAGGAGAGCAGCGGGAGAGATCAGGGAACGCACGGACATTCTGAAGGCGCTGAAAGAGCTGGGATTGACTATCAACCGTCAGGGCAAGGAATACGTCAGCGTCATCGAACCGGAAACGGGCATGAAACTGCGTCTGAAGGGCGGCATGTTTTCTCAGGACTGGAAAGCTGCGGACAGGGAAGGCTGGGCTCATGTACCGGAACAGGCGGCGCATACCATCGCCCGCCTTGAGGCCGAACTGGGGCGCGTTCTGGCAAAACGCACACGGCAGAACAGGAAGCGTTATCCGCTGAAATGGAAAGAGGTAAGACCAGCCGTTTCCCTGCATTTGCCGGAAAAACAGAAGGAAGTTTGCCATGAGCGAAACAGAGCAGATGCTGCTTCAGGCGCTGAAACGTCTGGAGGAAAATTACGAGACGCGGCTGAAGGAGTGCGGCACACGTCTGGAAGAGCTGGAGGAGCGCCAGATGCTTCTTGTGGCGGAAGTGCGCAGTTTGAAAAAATTGTTCAGCGATGTCGAAGCGGTGTACAGCAACTTGCAGACCTTGTTGCTGAGATTGAAAAACGGCGCATAGCGCAGGAGCGGGAGCGCAGCAGCCCGCGCATACGGATGCGATGAGGCGGACGCATGGGAAAGTTCAAGCGCATTGCAATGAAAGACATCAAGGCCATGCAGAAAACGCTGGATGACCTGCCGGACAAGAACCTTGGCAAGACAAGGGAAGAAGCCGTTGAGCTGCTCGACGTCCAAATACGCAAGGCTTTGGAAAAGGGCTATACCGTAAGGGAATTGTCCGAGATCATGGCCGACGGCAATGTCAGCATTCCACCGCCAGTCATTCGGGCAAGGTTGCTTCCCAAAGGGGAAACAACGCGCAAGCGGGCTTCCTCTCCCTCAAAAGCGCGGGATACGGCTTCTGCCCCGGCAGACGCCGCTCCGGCATCGGCAGAGACGCCTTCTTATTATACCCCGGACATACCGGATTCGGAGTTGTAGCAATGACTATTCAGAACAGTGTCTTTTATGTTGGCGGCAGCAAGGGCGGCGTGGGCAAAAGCCTTTTTTCCTTTGCGCTGGTGGACTACCTGCTCAACAGGGAAGTCAACGTCCTGCTGGTGGATACAGACACCGACAATCCTGATGTCTACAAGGCGCACAGCTCTCTGGAGCTGCCCAATCTGCATTGCCGCATGAACAGTCTCGATGATGCTGACGGCTGGGCGGATCTTCTCGACATGGTGCAGAAATTCCCGGAATACGCCGTCGTCATCAATGCGGCAGCCCGTACCAAGACCAGCACGAACAGTTATGGCGAAATCATGAAGGCGGCCTTGCAGGATATGGCGCGTGAACTGTGTGTTTTCTGGATTATCAACCGCCACCGGGATTCCATAGAACTGCTGCATTCCTTTCAGGAAGTCTTTGCCGACGTGCGGATTTATGTCTGTCGTAATCTGTACTTTGGGGAGGCGCAGCGTTTTGACCTTTATAACGCCTCAAAAGCGCGTGAAGCCGTGGAAAGAAAGGGCGGTACGCTGGATTTCCCGGCTGTTGCCAACCGTGTAGCCGACTGGCTTTATTCCAGGCGGATGTCCCTGCGTGCAGCGTGCGCGGAAATGCCCTTTGGGACACGCGCCGAAGTGCAGCGCTGGCGCTCTCTGTGTGCTTCCCTGTTTACGCAGGTTCTGGGAGAAAACGCATGAGCATGGATGCCATTATTAATCTGGAGGAGGCCCTTGGGCGCAAGTTTACCGAACAGGAATCCGCCCGCCTGCGGGAGATCGGCAGGCAGCTGCATTTGCGGGATGACGACGCTCTCTGGTCGCTTTTGGCAGCTCTGGAGTACCAAAGAATTTTTTACGAAGCCCTGCCGGACAGGATTGCTGACGCATCACGGGAAATCATGGACGGTATCAGCGCAGCTGCCGCCAGCGAAACAGCAGCCGCACAGGCACGCCTGACCGAAAGCGTCGTGGAACAGGCAGAACGGTTATCCGGCAAGATTCACTATGCAACCCTTGTGCCTTTGGGCATTGCGGCCCTGATATGCCTTCTTGTCTTTGGCAGTCTGATGCTTTGGGCTGGCTTCTGTATCGGCTCCGGCCAGTCTCTCCCGCCTGCTGCTCTTTTGAATATGCCGTCCGGCATCCTGATCGGAGGCTTGAGCTTCGTTGCAGGTATCTATCTTTTTGTAATTACCGCACGGCTCTTTATTGATGAAGATGATGCTTGGAAAAAGAGTTGTGCCGTAATGTTTTTATTTATGATTGTTGGGTTATGCTTATACCTTTCAATGGTATACTAATTTATGTAGTACAATGTTTTAGCCGATATGTTTTATGTCCCATTCTGAAAAGAAATCTTTGTAAGTTTTATATGTGCTATGTCGTATGGCTAGGCATAATAAGTCTCTTGGACGAGAGAAGCCAACATATACACAATTTCTATCTTTTTTATATAGACTGCTTTTGCACTGATCTTGCTTATAAAGTAGCTTTATTGTTCGTATGATATCTGACCTTTTTTGATTTTCTGTTTCTAAATACAGAGTGGCATCATGAGTTTCACCCTTTACACCATGTACAGTATCAAATTGAATTTTTATTCCATATTCTTCTGATTCATAGATATTATTTGTTGCAACAGGATTATCAATGATATTCTTTTCCATGAAAAAATTGGGGATTTCTTGAAAGATATTGTCTCCTAATATATAAAAAATAATTTTATCTATTTTTTCTTTTATATTTTCATATGTAATTGTGTTTATGGTTATCAAATTAAACATATGTGTTTTATACTCTCGTTCACATGTTTCTTCAAGGAAACGTTTAAGCGTCTTTGTTGTATGATATTTATCTTTATTGTATCTTCTATTTGTAAAGTGTAACATTTTACATATTAGTTTTCTAACAAGCCTCTCTACTATATATGCTCTACCAGAATTTAATTCGTTCATGATGTTTACAATATAATATTGATAACTGTTTTCAAGCGCTAGTTTATTTGTTTCTCTGAATTGCGGCCAATAATCACTAATTTTTAGTCCTTTAACATTTTTACATATTCCAATAGCTTTATATATTCCATCCTTTTTTATTAAATCGTTATTTTTTATTGCTTCGATAAAGGAAGGCAGTACTTTTGTAATATCTTCATATACTAATAGCGTCGGTCTTATGCTACAATACCCTCTTATAGATAATATTTTCTGTTCTGGTTGGAGTTGTGTTACTAGATTAGCAATTTCTTGACTAAATCTGTGAGTGTGAGCAATAGATAAATGATTAGGACTCGCCTCCCAATAAGGATCATCCTTTCTCACATCGCTGTAGATTGTTTGATTGGTATCACCAATTTTTTGGAAAATAGTCTTCGTATTGGAAAAAAGTTGTTCAAAAATTTGTCTTTGTATACTTGAACAATCTTGATATTCATCAATGAAAACAAAAGCAAACCGTCGGGATAAAATATCCCGTAGTAAGATGCCATTTTCTCTTATTATTTCTTCTGTGTAAAGATATGTATCACGATACCTAATAACACCATCGTTAAATAATGATTGTTTTGCATTATTTAAATTTTGAGCGTGAATAGTATCTTTTTTATATATCTTTTTTGAAGAAGAGTTTTCTATTAAAATATTTCCCTCAGCATCAAAAGCGATATCTTTAATAATGTCCACGGCTGTATTATATTTTCGACTATGGCGGCATTTTATAATAAGAGAATTATATGTATCGGGATACGTTTTTCTTATTGCGTTGTTTAAACATTGTGCATAATCTTCATCACTTGTTAATTGTATGGGGTTAGGGATTCTACATCTGAGAAAGGGGAATAATATATATTTATCAATGAATGATTGAATTGTCCCTATAAAATTAGGGTATGATAGTAGTTTATGGGCAGAGCCTCCAAATTTGTTTTTAATTTCATTAACTGCAACATTAGTATGAGATAATACGCAGATTCCTTGACCATTAGGTAGTGGCAGTCGATCCGTAAGTATTTTTAGTTTTCCGATCAGAACAGTTGTTTTTCCACTACCAGGGCATGCCAAAATATCTTTACTTTCCCAGCAGTTGATTACAGTTTTTGCGTCATGTGAAAACGTACAACCGGGAGGTAAGAGTAATTTTTCCAACGAAGAAAAATCAGATATTGTATACATAATCTCTGCCCTATTTTACGCCAGCTGCGTGTTTGATTGCATCAACGATGTATTTCAGGTAGATATCTCTCTCTAGCTGCTCAGCAAGAGCTTTCCTTTTATCCTCATTGATACTTATCTGATACAAATCTAAATCAAACATCTTTTCTTTTGTTAATCCTTTTGTTTCATCAATAAGGCTCCATCTTAAATTACTAGCTAGGCACTGTGCTACAACAGCTTTTGATATTTGTTTTTCGAGCATGATATCGTGATAGTATTTATAAGCGACTTTCTCAGGAGAGATACTTTTCCATGCAGTTTGTTCTTCTTGAAATTCAGTATGAACAGATTTTATTTTTGAGTCAGTTAGAGCATACTTGTCGCTGTTTTCTATTTTTTCTGCTTGTAAAATAGATTCAAACAACATATCTTTTAAACTGCTAAGTCCAATAGAATACTCAAGAGTCCATTTTGGTGCAACAAATGCTTGAACATTTTTGTTGTTGTATCTTTGCTTGATGCTTTCGATCTTTCTTTCTGTTTCAGTATTATAGGTGTTAAAGACGCCATCTTTTTCTTCTGGTTTAATATCACAATCTGTGATAATTGATACAGGAATTGGGAGTGTATCTCCTTGTGATCTAAGAAAAATTTTTGAATATCGAAAGAAAGCAATATTCCCAACATTAACAAGAGATACTCCATGCTTTTCTAGATTTAAATCTAAAATATCTGCTAAAGCCGGGATTAATAATGCTTCTGCATCTCCTTCAACCATGATAATGCCTTTAGCAAAGAAGAAATTCGCTTTAGTTGCATCAAGGAATCTTTGCAAGAATAGATAATCGCCCTTATTGAGAGCTGTTTTGTCTGGTGTTAACTCATATGCAGCATTTCCTTTAATTAATATGATGTTTTTCGTATTGATTTTAGATGCCAGTGTCGGACTATGCGTTGATATTATAAGCTGAACACCTGAATCGTT
Organism: Desulfovibrio porci; assembly: GCF_009696265.1. Taxonomy (NCBI): domain Bacteria; kingdom Pseudomonadati; phylum Thermodesulfobacteriota; class Desulfovibrionia; order Desulfovibrionales; family Desulfovibrionaceae; genus Desulfovibrio; species Desulfovibrio porci. The sequence continues at coordinate 132,192 of NZ_VUMH01000008.1, read as the reverse complement.
ATACTTCTTTTGCAGATAATTCATTAGTCGTAGTTGAGCTTGAGGATGTAAATGGGCTTCGAGTTCCTCGATTAGGGCTAGTTTTAAGCTGTCATTCGCATTAGAATTGAGCAGTAATAGTTCTGCTGCAATAAAGAGTAAGTTATAGACTCCCAAGCCTGGGCTCCTTTCGGGGGCAATAAGAGACAAACTTTCAAGGATTTGTTTGAGTGTAGTTCTAGAGGCTTCAATAGAAGCACTATTAGAAGCATTTTTATCAATAAATTCTTGTAATGTTTCTCTGATGTTTTCTAAAATTATTTTTCCATCTTTATCAATAAAATACTGTTGAATTTCATTGTTAGCTTTTTTTATTATTTCTACTAACTCATTACTTTCTTTATTGGAAAAGTGTGGATGGCTATATAAAATTTGTGAAATTCTTGAGTTTCGTCCACGACACATTTCACGTTCGGCATCACGTAGCGGTTTCAAATATACACATTTAAGCAATTCTTTCGCTTTACCGTTAAGAACATTCCCTCTATCTCTGTCTCCAGTATTTAATTCTCTATATATCCTATTTCCTTCCTTATATGCTCTGAAGAATAAGAACAACTTAAAATTAGTAGAAGAATTATTTTCTTCTTTTTCAACTGTTGCAAATTCAATGAAGTTTTTTGCTTCTTCTGCTTCGAAATTTTCAATTGTGCAGCTGATTGAGAATTCTGTAGCACTTTTCCCATCATTATCAGTAAAAAAATCGTCCTCGGTAATTGCAATGTAGTCGTCACTCTGAGTGGAGAGTACTATTTTGATGGCGTCGATAATTGTACTTTTTCCGGAATCATTCTCTCCTACCAAGGCATTTAATCCTTTATGAAAGTTAATAGTAAGATTAGTATATTTTCTGAAATTTTTCAAAGTCATTTGCGATAAAAACATGATAGACTCCTACTGAAATGATATCAAACTTTGTTATACTGTTACAGCCCATTTCCTAAGGAAAGACTTGGCAAACTTTTAACCAGTTTCACCGTCTCCACGCTGACGGTTATCACGCTCAGGAGCAAGTCGAGGATGTACCTCGGCTTGCCCTGTTCTGTGGCCCAGTCGTTGGGGTCGTTGGTGATGCCGCTGGCCTTGTCCATTTTGATCTGGTAGCGCTCCATAATCCATTCCACAGCGGTTCGGCCATTCACTACATATTCGCAGGCTTCCTGCGGGATATGCGAGATCGTTATCCACGGGTTATACTCGATGGTCGTCTTGTCCTGCTTGTCCGGGAAGCGCATCTTCTCCACGCGGAACTTGCCCTGTTCCGCGCCGGTAACAACCACGTCCGGGTGCGGGGGCTGCGTCTCATAATTCAGATGCAGTTCCGCCAGCGCGCGCCCCGCCTTGCTGAACGCCCAGAAGTCCGCAGGCTTCTCCACCAGCGGCAGGCGCGGCAGCATCTTCTTCAAGTCTGCGGCAAACGTCCGGCGGTAGTCCGGCGAATGCAGCAGGCTATAGACATAATAGAAAATGTCTTCCTTGCTGACCTTCGGCCCGTAGCTTGCCCGGCAGCGTTCCAGAATGAAATTGGTTATGCCGTCCTTGCGCGTGTACTCGCTTTTTTCGCTGTCAAAAAGCGTCGGCTGGTAGACGGATTTCTTTTCGTAATAGTACAGCGGAAAGCATTGGGTTCCATCATTATGAAGATGCAGATCGGGAATATCGTTGACCATGAAGGGGCTAAACTCTACCCAACGCCCGCCAATACCCGGCAAGCAGATAACAAGATTTTTGGTTTCCGGCGTGGGAAAAAGTTTCGGCATTTGATACTGCATTTCATTCAATGCCGCAGAAAAATAGACGTGCTGTTTGCAGAAGGGGCGGTAGACTGCCTGCCTAATGGCAGAAGGCTCAAAAGTCTTTGTGCGCTTCTTCTGAAAATCATTCTGGAATGCCCGCGTCCAGCTTATTCTTGTGGCATCAAGCATGGGCGTTTCCCTGCCGGATTCCACCATGCTGTTGTAATAATCAATGGTAGATTTGACATTCTGCTGCAATTTTGTTTGCGAAAAATTGTAGCACCATGCGTCACGCTGGGTTTTCAATCCATTGGAATAATACGGCATAAAAAACGTCTGCTTATTCTCCTTGTTCTCCTTGTCTCCAAGAGGGATGAAAGTGCCGAACACGTCATTGCGCTGATTGAGCCAGTCGCCATGCGCGTTGGGGCGGATATGCGTCCAGTTCATGGCAGGATTGAGGATGCTGCGCTTTTCGGCAATGATGGCAAGTTTTTCTTCCCTGCTCAGATAATCGCCGATGTCGTGATACTGGATAAGGGCCTTGCCTGTATAGCCGGGCTTTTTGACCAGCACGGTAATGGCAATGGGCGTGCGACTGCCAAGACCAAAGACGTTCCCGGATTCCTTGCGGCGAACTTCTCCCGACGTGCGGCAGTTGCCGCGCAAATTGAAGACATAGATGGCGCTGAACTCCGCCTCAAGGCTTTTGCGGAAACCGTCCATAGCGTTGCCGTCCAGCCAGTAGCCATTGGAAACAAAGGCAATGATGCCGCCGTGCTGTTTGTCCAGCCTGTCCGAAGCCCAGCGGAAGGCCTTGATATAGGAATCATAGAGGGCGTTCTTGTTGGTCTTGTCCGATTGTTTGGCGTAGGTATCGGCAATGCGCTGTTCCAGGCGGCGATAGGACTGGTTCTGCGCATCGTCATTGGCGGATTTCTGGCCCACGGAATAGGGCGGATTGCCGATGATGACCTGAATGGGGGCGTTCTGCTGGGCCTGCACCCGTTCGGAATTTTGCGGCAGGGCGGGCGTATAGAGCCAGTTGACGTCATCGGTTTCGCCAAGCTGGAAGGTATCCGTCAGACAGATACCGTTGAAGGGCGTATAGGCGGCGCTTTCGCCCTGTGTGGCATGGTAGGCATTTTCGATATTGATGGAGGCGATATAGTAGGCCAGCAGGACTATTTCATTGGCGTGCAGCTCCGCCGCGTATTTGCGGGGCAGAGCCTCCGGCGCGATGAGGCCGCTCTCAATCATGCGAGCGATGAACGTTCCTGTCCCTGTAAAGGGGTCAAGAATATGCACGTTTGCATCGGAAAGGGAGCGCCCGAAGGCCGCCTGCAGGACATCGGCCACGGAACGGTTGATGAAGTCCACGATTTCCACGGGGGTATAGACGATGCCGAGTTTCTCCACCGTGCGGGGAAAGGCCGTGCGGAAAAACTTGTCGTACAGCTCCACGATGACGCGCTGCCGGGCTTCGGCATTGTCGAGGCCGGAAACGCGCATTTTGACGGATTCGTAAAAGCGCGAAAGCACGACGGTATCCTTTTCCAGCGCCTGCGCTTCCAGCAGATCAAGCATGCCTTGCAGGGCGCGGGAAACGGGATTGTGCTGCACAAAGGAATAATCCTCAAACAGCGCTTCAAAGACCGGCTTGGTGATCAGGTGCTGGGCCAGCATTTCCACCACCTCGCCGGGCGTGACGGCGGGATTGATATTCTTGCGCAACCCGGACAGGAAGTCGTCAAAGGCGGTCTTGTGCGGGCCGGGAACGGCGATCAGGCGGTCGATGCGTTCCATATAGCCCTGAGCGATCTGGGCAACGTCCGCCGCCCACTGTTCCCAGTAGCGTTTGTTGCCGACCTTCTGCACCATGCGGGCATAAATGGCCCCTTGCAGATCCTGAAGATGCGGCAGGGGCAGGGGAAGCCGCGTTGCCGTGCCACCTCCCTTGCCCGCCGGGGGCGTGTCGCCTTCCTCATCCGGCGTATGTCCGTCGCCAATGCCGCCGATCAGCACCGTGCCGCCGTCCTTTGGCTTGTGGCGATTCAGTTCCAGCTTGTTGATCATGGCGCTGAAGCGGTCATCATGCGCGCGCAAGGCATTGAGAACTGTCCAGACAACGGCAAAACGCTTGTTGTCGTTGAGCGCTTCTTCCGGCGTCACATGGGAAGGAATGAGGACGGGAATAATGATGTAGCCGAATTTCTTTCCCGGAGCCGTGCGCATGACGCGCCCCACGGACTGCACCACGTCGATCTGGGAATTGCGGGCCGAAAGAAACAGCACCGCATCCAGAGAAGGCACGTCCACGCCTTCGGAAAGGCAGCGCACATTGGTCAGGATGCGGCATTCGTTGCCGTCGGCAGGGGCGGCATTAAGCCATGACAGCTTTTCGTCGCGGGTGGTGGCGGGCATGGTTCCGTCCACATGCTGCGCGGATACGCTGACCATTTCCGCGCGTTCCTCCTGCGTCAGGCTGTCATAATAGCTTTCCTTGAAACCGTTGAAGACCGCGCTGATCCGTTTCGAAATCTTGATGTTCTGACAGAAGGCGACCGCCTTGCGCATGGGCGCGGGATCGGAGGTCTTCAGCAGGCCCTCGTCAATGAGCATCCGCTTTGACAGGGCGTTGATGCAGCCGATGAGCTTGCTTGCGTCGTCGGTATCGATCTCCTTGCTGCTGTCCGCCACGGCGGCTTGCAGGGCGGCGGGAATCTGGCTTTCGCTGAGCGTCAGCACAAGCACCTTGTAATCCGCCAGCAGATTCTTATCGACCGCCTCGCCAAAGCCGATGCGAAAGACCTCCGGCCCGTACAGGGCTTCGTCATCCATCGAGCAGAGCCAGGCTTCGGCATCCTGCGCCTTTTTCTTGCTTTCTTCCGCATACAGGCGCGGGGTGGCCGTCATGTAGAGGCGTTTTTTCGCCTGAATAAAGGCGTTGTCATGCACCTTCACAAAGGCGGAATCTTCCGCGTCCTTCAGCGTGACGCCGGTGGTTCTGTGGGCCTCGTCGCAGATAATCAGATCAAAGGGCCGCTAAAAGGTCTTTTGCGCTTCCGCAATGACGGCAATGGACTGATAGGTGGAAAAGACAACCAGCAGGTTGTCCGCATGAAATTTTTCCGCCAGCCGGAACTGACGCACGATGTCATCCACATTGGTGGACGCGGGAAAGGCCAGATCGGTAACGCTGTAGCCGTCCTGATCCTCGTCCTTTTTGCTTCTGCTTTTGCTGACTTCGGGATCGGAGCAGATGCAGATGGGGAAAATGTCCGCCGATGTTTCCGCCGTCCATTCCCGCAGGGTCTGACCCACCAGCGCAATGGAAGGAGCCAGAAACAGCACAAGCCCCCTGCCGCCGGTTTCGTTCTCCGCAATTTTCAGGGAAGTGAAGGTCTTGCCCGTACCGCAGGCCATGATCAGCTTGCCGCGATCCCCGGTCTGGAAATGCTCGTGAAAGGCGGTTATGGCCGCCTGCTGATGCGGGCGCGGCTGCTTGCGTTCCTGCCGGGCCTGTGCGCCGCTGATGCCCTGTTCCAGCGCGGCCCAGTCCACGGGCGCGTTTTCCAGATCGGCAAGGCTGATGCGCTGTACCGGCGGTTCCTGATGGCGGATGGCGTTTTCCGCCTCGCTGCCCCATTTGTTTGTGGTGGATATCCAGAGCCGGAGCGCAAAGGAGGTCGTCTGCTGCTGGTCATTGACAAACTGCTTGCTGGACGTGGCTAGAAAGCTGTCCACGGCGGGCTTGTCTATGCTGGCTGTTTCCGCATAGCACTTGCATTGAATGGCCCAGAAATCCCCCTCCACGGTCTGCGCAACCAGATCAATGCCCGTATCCTTGCCGCCGAGGTTCTGCTTGTACGGAAATTCCCGCCAGAGCCAGACATGCCGGAACGTGCCCGCATACCACGGAACCGTTTGCAGAAAAGCCTGCATGAGCCGCTCGAAACGGTCGCCCTTGTCACGTTCGGAAAAGGAAATGGCGCGGTACCTGGCAAGAATATCCTGAAAGGTCATGGGGACTCCTGAAAGCGATATGGCATAATATGCTATCCCGGAACGTCCAAAAAGAAAATCGAAAAAACGGGACAGAAAATGCGGGAACCTTCTGACGCTGCGCCCCTGTAAACATCCTATCCCGCAGCGTACAACGACGTGTTTTCCCATCTCGCGTTTTGCCGGGTAACTTTCAGGGTATCAAAAATATTTAAAAAATTTTTATCCTATAATTTCAAATAAATATATCCTAAAACAGGCGTCAACTACAAGTTAAAAAGCCGCTTTGCCAAGTTTCAGAACGTACCTGAGCTGCTCTCCATGTACCGTACCTTTGCCGATGTCGTGACAAAAAGCGATCTGGACGAACAGGCGAAGCAGGCCGGGGAACGGCCTCTGACGCCTCCGATTGAAGGCGGCAAGCCTTATAACGATGTGGTGGAACGCTCCCCGGCTCAAGCCGCGTATATGGACAAGATCATCCAGCGCATGGAGAATCTGCCCAGGGACCCGCGCATCGACAATTCTCTCAAAGTCACCAATGACGCCCGCAAGGCTGGACTGGATTTCCGGCTGATAGAACCGACCGCCGATGATTTTGAAGGTTCCAAGCTCAACGCCGCCGTCGAGCGTATCCACGAAATCTGGCGTGATACAACCAATGACAAGGGAACGCAGCTTGTTTTCTGCGACCTCTCCACACCCAAGGGAGGAAAGGTTCCGGCATCCGCTCAGAGCGAACGGCAGGATTTGGAATCCGGGGCGCTTATCGACGTGGACGGCACGCTTGTCCGAGAAACGCCGGAACAGGAAGACATGGCCGAGGATGACGGGGACGACGCTCTTGCCGGTGTCGTCAATATGGATGAGGTCATCGCCATGTCGTCCGGCAAGTTCTCCGTGTATGACGACATGAAGCAAAAACTCATGGCAAAGGGGATTCCCGCCGATGAAATCGCCTTCATCCATGATGCCAACACTGATATACGGAAAGCAAAGCTGTTCAGCGATATGAACACGGGTCGTGCTCGTGTTCTTCTTGGCTCTACGGCCAAAATGGGCGCGGGCATGAACGTACAGAAAAGGCTTGTGGCCGCGCACCATCTGGACGCACCGTGGCGGCCGTCAGATTTGGAACAACGAAATGGAAGAATTATACGTCAGGGAAACATATTTTATGAACGCAATCCTGATACTTTTAAAGTAAAGATATTCAATTATGCAACAAAGATGACTTACGATTCGCGAATGTGGCAATGCATAGAGTACAAGTCAGCAGCCATTGAACAGTTTCGCAAGGGCGATCTGCTCCAGCGTGTCATTGACGATGTGGCCTCAGAAGCTGCCAACGCCGCCGAAATGAAAGCCGCAGCATCCGGCAATCCGCTTATTCTCATGCAGGTACAGCTTGCCGCCGATCTGCGCAAGCTGGAAGCCCTGTATTCGCAGCATCAGCGCAGCCAGCACCGGATGCGCGACCGCCTCAAGTATCTTGCTTCCACAGAAACACGGCTTGCAAAAGAGGAAACTCTGTATGCGGAAAACGTCCGCCGCAGGGATTCCCATACCCACACGGTCATGGAAAAGGGGAAAGAAAAAATCCTGGTGGAACTGACGGCTGACGGCAAGACCTTCACGGCCAAAGACAGCGAAAAGATAAAAGACCGTTTGCTTGAAGGCGTGAAGGAAGTCACCCGCGATTCCAGCGCAACATTTCCGTTCGGCTCCTATCGCGGTTTTGAAGTCTCTGTCGAACGCGCGGCAATACGTATGAGCGGCAAGGACGGTTTTCAGCTTTCGCTTCGGGGGGCGGGCGAACGGGAGTTCCGACCGGGTAATCTGTTCTACGATTTTGAGGAAAAGTTCAGTCTGGCCGGTCTGTTTCAGCGCATGGACAATTTTCTGGCCAGGGGACTGGATGACGCTGTGGAAACGCAGCGGGAGAACGCACGGCAGGAAAAGGCCGAACTGGAAACCGTCAAGGCCACTCTGGGCAAGGAGTTTCCGCAGCAGGAAGAACTGGCTCTGGCGCGGGAAAACCACAGCGCGGTCATCCGGGAATTGCAGCGGATGCAGGAGGATTCGAGCTACGTCTCCACCTGGACACCGAAAACATCTCTGACCGATGAACAGCCGACAACAGCGGAAGCGCCCCAGCCGAAGGAGAACAGCGCTGCCGCCGCAGTTCCCGCTGCGCCGCCGGAAAAACAAGCTCACACGCTCAAATACGGCGAAGGAGAAGGGAGAACGGAATACACCGTCTCCAATCAGCACAACGGCTATACACTGCAAAACGGGTATGTCCTGCGCCGCACCTATTTCAACAGCAGCATCGGTTCCCTGGGGCAAAGTCTGTACGAGGACGGTCAGTGGCACAGCACGGCGACCGCGCCGAGCGGCATGAAACTCAAGCAGTTCGAGACGCGGGAAGCGGCCATACAGGTTGCCCGCAATGACGCCGAACAACGCGGGCTTGAAGAAACGCCGCCCGCCGAAGCTGCCGCGCCAGCATCGACACTGGCTGGCGAAACCTTCCGCGACCGGCTTGCCAGGGCCGGTTTTCATCCTACCGGCAGTGATTTTTACGGCAAGAATGAACATGCATTGACTCTGGATGCGGTAGACGGCGGAATGTATGAACTGCGCGTGTTTCAGACGGGAAACGACAAAATCGGTCTGCGTGTCCAGTACGAGAAAAACCATATCATCAACGGGGCGCGCACCGTTCGCGCCACATTTGATACATTTGCGGAAGCCCTGGAGCATGTGGAGGCATACAGACAGCTCACGGCTCCGCAGGCCAAAGCCGCCGTTCAGACGGCTTCGCCCTCCGGCGGCGTACATGGATTTGTGATTTCACGTCCGCGCATGAGGTAAGCGGCATGAATCATTTTTCTCTCTAACCTCACAACAAAGACAAGGAGTTACTCATGTCAGGTTTCATGTCTTCAAGTACAGCCATAACCATCTGCAAAGCCGATTCCGCCGCCGGGCTTGCCCTGGACGCCTTGCGGGTACATGCCTTTACGCCCGACATTGATGCTGACGGCAGACGCCTCGGCTGGGTGGCGCTTGGCGATCCGCTGGATACGGACGGCTTTGAGCTGGCCGCCGTGGATGGTCGCTATTCCGGCTTTTCCTTCCGGCTGGATACCCGCAAGGCGTCCGGGGCCGTTATCCGGCTCCAGCTTGCCGAAGCCGTGCGGGAGGAACGGGTTTCCGGCAAAAAGGTCGGAAGCAAACGCAAAAAGGAGCTGAAGGAGGCCATCACCGCCAAACTGACCGCCAGGGCGGAATTTGTACCGTCTATCATTGACTGCATCTGGGATGCGGAAAAGAGACGCCTGCTTGTAGGCTCGGCTTCCGCCAAGGCGGTACAGCCGGTGCTTGACCTGTTCAAGACCACATTCGGCATTGATGCCGCGCCCATCACGCCTGCGGGCGACATGCCGAGACTCTTTGCCGCTATCCTGCGCGGGGAAGGCTACCCGTGCGAAGGCTACACCCTGCATCCGATGGGTTCCGCCAGTCTGGCCGCTTCCGAACAGGCGGAAGAAAAAGCCGCCGTCGCCGTGCAGAACAGCCTTAACGCCGTGGCTCAGGCGCTTGAGGAAGGTATGGCTATTCAGAAACTGCATCTGGTGGCTACTTCCGATGCCGATCCCGACCGGCAACTGGAGTTCACGCTGGATGCCGGTCTGGCTGTGTCTGGCCTGAAACTTCCCAAGGCGGAAAAAGGTACAGAAGATGATGCCACATTCCTCGTGAATGTCGATGCCTGCACCGCTGTGGCGGATATGGTCGAAACGCTGGCCTCGGCGTAGCGTACAGCGTTGTGTGAGCTTATGGAGCGGCAGGTCGGAGCTGTGTCTCTGTCTGTCGCTCTTTTCGATTACCCCCAAAAAAATGCCGCTTGCCTCATAAAGAAACAAGCGGCAGTATATTTTACTGAATATACAATTACATCAACTTGTCGTCATCTTTTTTGATCTGGTCAATAAACGCCTGCAACGACTCCGCATGGTATGCGGAAAGCGTCAGTTTCCGCAGGGCGTTTGAGTCAGATGAACTCGCAATATAGGAAGTCACGGATTGGGGGAGCGTTCCAAAACGGGCCTCCAGCAAGTCCCGCAAGGCCAGTCCTATTCCCTTGACCTCACCTCTGGCCTCACCTCTGGCCTCGCCAATTATTACCCCTTGCCGAATGTATTCATCTTTCCACTGAGCGGCACGTTCTTCCAACATGGCGTCAACCTCCCGCAAGTCTTGAAATTCGGGAATTTCTTCTGTTATTCCAGAGCGTTTAAGGACAACACGAGCCAACCATATTGTAAACGCTCGACGCAAAACCAAGTATTCAGGCCCATGAAGTCGGCTTATCAACTCCTTGACTATCTGCCGAACCTGTTCCGGTTCCTGCGCTCGTTCCAGTCTCAGGAGCTGCGCGACCAGGCCCTTGCTTTTGTCCAGTTCATCTCCTGACACTCGACTTTCGTCCAACAAAAAATGCCGGTGCTGGGGACGATAAAATTTCAGGCTCTCCGGCATGGGAGCGAACAATGCCGCCACCTCCTGCGGAGCTTTCCATGCCTTGCCTCCATTGTATATAACAATGGGAAACACCGGCGGCAAGCCCTCATTTTCGCGGATATTTCCAGTTTTGACGAGATCAAGCAGCAACAGTGCCGTGTAGGACAGCATTCTCAACGCCATCCAGTGGTCGGGCGTGCTCTGGAACTCCACGAGCAAAGCCACATAACACCATGAACCTTTTTTCCAGCCGACACGCCAGACAATATCGTCATGGCGTTCCCGCAGGTCGTCCGTCACATAACTGCCCGGACAGCGTTCAAGCGTAGAAAAATCAAGGTCCGCAATGAAATCAGCGGGAACAAAATCCCGTAACAGCGATTCCACCATTTCAGGATTGCTGAAAAACTGCTTGTACGCAGAATCATGTGGTATTCGTTCTTTTCCCATATGAATATCCTATCTGAGTAATGCCCGATGAGCAAGATGCTAACCATACTTTTTCCCTGTTATTTCCTCATACTATGTTTCACCTATTTCATTCGTATACGCTGCTCCTTTTCTTCTGTGCGTTCAATCTTCCTCCACAGTTCCCGATACCGCTCATTTCGCTCAAGGTCTCTGTCCCCTGCCGGGCCGAAAGCGTAATCCGCCGTTCTTTCGGCGTACCGCTGCCAGTTGCGCCCGGTCTGCGTTTCCCGGATGGTCGGGGCACAGGTGCGGATGGTTTCTTCCACGTTTTCACGGCTGTGACCGTTGGAGCGCAGCCGCAGGGCGATCATCGCGTCCACGCGGGAGTAATCCTCAATGGTCAGATGCCTGCGAATATTCTCCAGATGGGCATAATAGGCCGAGGCCGGGTCGCCGGGCCAAAAGTCCGGCATCGGGAACGTCCGGCGCTCGGCCTTTCGTTTCTCGGTCTCCTCCGCGTACTCATGGTCAATCCTTCTGGCCAGAGCCAGCGCCTTGCCGCACTCCCGACGCTCCGCAAATAACAGCTTCACCTGGGGATAGCCCCCGTCTTCCCGCCGATGCTTCGGCTTGCGGTTTTCAAAACCCGGCGCACGGTGAGGATGGATGCAGCCGCACAGCTTTTTGTCGCCATACTCCCGGTTCAGGCGTTCCGTAATGCGGTTGCCCACATCCCGGTCAAATTCCGTACCCTGCCGGGGGATGGTCAGCAGGCATTGGTAATTGCCCGGCGAGCTTTCCAGCACCACGGCAGGCCGGAAGCCGTCTTCCTGGAGCTTTTTCAGGCTGTCACGGGTCATGTCGTCAATGAGAATATGATGCCGGTCATCCGATAGTGGCGTGTAGTAGATATTTTCACCCCGTTTCTGGAAGCGCAGCATCTCCGGTATGTGAGCCTCCAGTTCGTCCGGGGAAAACCCTCTGGTCATGCCGCCTTTTTTGTCCAGGATGAAGGTCTTTTTGCCGCCGTCCTCTTCCATCTTTATGCAGGTAACGCGGTAGCGTTCCGCATTCACCGCATCCGCATACTTTCTGAAATCCGCAAGTTCCCGCATGGGTTCCGCTCCCTTTTCCCGTCTTTCGGCAGGGGGCGGGGCATTCCTTTTTACCTCCCGTGCCGCCCGATACCGCCAGCAATTTGCCTCCTTTTCCATGCCTCGTGACCGCAGCCAGTTCTCAAAACGCGGCTTGCCTCCACGCACTTTTTTCCGGCCTGACCGCAGGGAAAGCCGTTCCGCTCTCTGCTGCGCCATCAGGCAATGCCGGGCGATATTCAGAACCGGCAAACCATATTTCGCCAGGTGGGAAAGCGCCTTTTTCCTCTCGAACCTGTGCCGTTCCTTCATCCGGGAAAGCTCGGCATTACCTGCTGTTCCTGCCCTTTTCGGGCCTCCGGCGAACTCTTCCTGATACATTTTCCATGCTTCCAGATTGACGGAGCTTACCGGCTCCGGGGCAATCTTTCCCAAGGCATCCGGGTACGTTCCTTCCTCAAACTCCCCCAGCCTTTTGCACAACTTTCCCATGCTGAACGCACGGTCTACGGAGGATGCCTTCACGGCCTTTTCCCCCACAAAAATGATGGCCCCGGAGCCTTTCTTCTCGAAACGCAAACCGACTTCCGCCAGTTTTTCGTGCAGCTCTGCCCACGATTGCGCGTCTTTTATGATGGAATGCCCGCGCTCCTGCGCGATGCGCTGGGCGGATTTTTCGCCGGTGGCATGTTCAAAATCCAGCGCGGCCTGCTTCGGTTTTATTTCGCGGGCCGTCCTTCTTCGCGCCAGCTCGCCATTTTCCAGTACCGCATACATGGAGTTTTCTTCACTGGCCCATCCCTGCCTGCCTTCAATATGGGCCACGAGCTTATGCGCCTCCTGAATGTCCAGTCCATTGAAAGGAAGCACGACTTTTCCCGTTTCCGGGTTCGTCCTGTTGACCGCGACATGCAGGTGATAATTGTCCGTGTCATAATGCACCCCATACACGGTCTGATGTCCGGTCAGCCCCATTTTTTCCAGAAACATGTCCACCACTTCCTCCACCTGTTCCCTGGTGGGCTGTTCCCCTTCCTGCCAGGAAAACATCCAGTGCTGCACCGGCATGTCGCTGTGAACCGACTCCCTTGCCAGAGCAATCATTTCCACCTTTTGACCGGTATGTGTTGCTGAAAGAAAACCTCTTCCGTCCGCGTATTCGATTTTCTCACGCGGATTTCTGTTATGGGGGAACCGGATGTAATCCACGAGGTCGCCTATCTGCCACGCCTTGGGCTTTTCAGCCTTCGTATTCCTGATTTTCTTGACAATCATGATGACACCGCAGCGAGATTTTCTGGATGGCCCAGACCAGATTCCGCAGGGCGTCCTCCTGCCGTTCCAGAATATCCGGGGGAGCTTTCGCCTGCCGAAGCGTCTCGAAATTGTGCTTGAGCAGGCCGCCTATCCGCCTCAGTTCCGCAACGGTACTCAGGTCTGCATGAGCCACCAGCGGCCTGCCTCCGAAAAAACGTCGCCGCATGTATTCCGACAGGGACAGTCCGGCGATTTCCGCCTGCTCCATGAGGCGCGTTTTTTCTCTTTCGGTGACGCGGATCGTCACCCATTTCCGGGCGGCGCTCCGGCCGCCGTCTTCGGTCTTTCCGTCTTTCATGTCTTTTGCCTTTGGACTGCGAGAAGCGAAGCGCCGAGCATTCCGGGAGTCCAGAGGGCGTCAGCCTTCTGGCAGGATGGGGTTGTGGTGTAGCACAACCCCCATCCTGCCACGAAGAACCCGCCTCGTGCAGTGGCCGAATTGTATATATAGAAAAATTTCCTGTATGATGGCGAAAATCTTCTTTCAAGGAGCAATACGATGTCCTCGAACGCGACTATCCGTCCTCAACAGATAGAACAGGCAAAAAAACTGCTTCAGAATTTACCGGAAAAGGAAAACAGGAAGACCCGCCCGGAAGCAGCTGAGCTGCTTGAGCGGGATTTCAAAAAGGCGAAGGAAAAAGGCTACAATTCCAGAGAACTGAGCCAGATGCTCAAGAATGAAGGCATTATCATTCCCGCGTATCTCATAAAACGATTTTTTGCAGAAAACGGAAATATTTCCGTCACTCAAAAACAGGAAGCAATCTCTGCGAAAAAACAAACTTCCCAAAAGGCAGCTTTTATCGTACCCGATACTTCAGACAAGAAAATATGATATGAATATACCTATCTTCTTATGAAGACAGCATCACAAACGCAACGTGGCCTTACCTCTGATTGGCTACCTGACTGATGATGGAAAACAGGTGTTTCTGCTACAACGGCCCTAGGGTGTGTCTGCAAACCCTCTTCATGAAAAGGGGGAAGTCAGGTTAGGTAAGGTTTTCATCGTGTTACGACAGGGAAATGTGCTACTATGACATCCCTGAAGACCTCTGGCTCAGGCTTGAGCCCATACTGCCAACAGAAGGTTCTCCTCGTGGAGGGAGACCGATTGGTGACGTCAGAAACTTTCTCAATGCTGTACATTGGATGCTGCGAACCGGATCTCCATGGCGAGCTTTGCCAGAGAAATATGGTTCGTGGAAAACCGTATATTCCCGATTCAGGCGTTGGCAGAAAAGAGGATATCTGACTGCTATCCTTAAGCTTCTTACCTTACAGGCTGACATGAACCACATCATGATTGATGGGACATACGTTCATGCTCACAAGCATAGTGCCGGAGCTCGACATACCTCTGGAATCAATCAGGCTCTCGGCCGAAGTCGTGGCGGCTTTACTTCCAAAATTCATGCGGTGGTGGATGCTCTCGGTAATTTGCTGGCTTTTACTGTCACGGCAGGACAATACTCCGAGTATCCACATATGGGTAAGTCAACGCCAGCAACGAACTATGCAAACAAAGCATCTCCACTTCTGTTTCTGGAATCCGCTCCCTCAGGTTGCGTTATGGAGTTGCTTCCATGAAGAAGCTCCTGACAACTTTGGAAAATCGGCAGGGACAGCTCGCGCCACAGCCCACCACCTCAACATTATCAAAACAAAAGCAAGGCATTTCCCGAATGCATACTTTCTCTCTATTTCGATTCAATCGATCACGATATTGCCCCAACTGATACTTCTGCTCTTTCCATTTTCAGATATAATGGAAAAATATCGAACAGACCTTTTCATTCCATTTTGGATTCTCTCTGTTAATCAAGGGCCAATATTTTATAGGAGAAACTCCCCATCCAACCTCTTCATCCCATAGCCTGTTCCGTAAACTCAAAGCTTTTAAGCTGCAATTGTCCGTCCTGATAATGTACTATGACGTGGAATCTGGCCTCTTTCCATATGATTTCCTCGCCGTCAACCTCTCTGAAACGCTGAAGACTGCCAAACATTTCCCAGTGGTTTTCGCCTATGGGCTCTATCATCTCCACGTTGGCATAGCCTGGCAGCAAGTCATCCGAGGACAGGTTGCATACATTGCCCGTTTTATCGCTTAGAACGGAAAAATCAATAAAATAACCGTTACCATCAAAGTAGGTTCCCTCGAAGTCTTCGTATCTGCTCACTTCCTGACCGAAGATGGTTCGGGCAATCTCTTCCACCCCATCCTTCGGCACATAACCCTGATATTCTTCAGATATACCCTGGAAAAAATCAGGATGTTCATCACGATCCAGACCACAGACCGAGCCTTCAGACAGGATGAGGAAAAAAAGCGCATCCCGGCACAGCTCGTTCTGGGATTTATGAGCATTCTTTGTCAGACCCATACTCCACAGGACAAGCAAATTATCCTTCATGACGAACTGTTCCGCTCGGGACGGGAGTATTCCTTCCGCGAAAGTGGGCAGGGGGCAGAGCAGCTGATACACCAATACCATCAAAAGCAAAACCTTGTTCATAATTCGCCTCGCTGAAGAAATTTACTGTGCGTTGAAGTCGAGGGAAAGGATGCACCAATGCCTGCCCGTCTTTTTGGCGATCAGGCGGAATGTATCCCGCTTGGTTACGCGCAAGATATCGCCTTCTGCCTGATACAGGCCCCGCACTTCGCCTTCCATGACCCATGTGTCATTTTCAGGGTACAGATTAAACGACTGGGCAAAAGCCCCATGCTCATGGTACAGAGGCCAAGACTCGAACAGCCGGACATCATCAACGAACAGCCCTTCCTCCTTCCGCAGGAAGTAGTCGGCCTGAGGTAGGGCGGACTTGTCGAAGGGCCAGCCCAGCCACTCCTGCGCTACGCTCTCCAATTTCGCAAACGGAACATAAAGCCTGTACTGCTCTGGCACTCCGTTAAAAAGTCGCAGAAGTTTCCGCTTATCCTCTTCATTGTCACACGCCTCGGGAAAATTCATGATGCCTTCATTTGAGGCCATCACTAGGAGCTGAAGCGCTGTGCGCGCAACGAAAGAAGGAGAAAGCTGTCCGTTTTCCACCAGACCGAAGGTTTCCGGTCGTGACGTGTCTTTAGGATTCCGCTCGCCGATACTGACACGCAGTTTCCAGAACGAGACCACATTGTCCAGCAAAAGCAACCTGTCCGAGCGACTCATCAACTTGGCCACATTGTTCAGCTCGCGTACTTTCTCAGAATTGACCGGCAGGGGAGGTCGGGGGCGTATGGCATCTTTGCCAGCACGAACCGGAGCTGCGATGCTCAGACACAGGAAAAAACACGCTGCGGACAACAACAGGCGTGTGCGTATGTCTTTCATGGTTCCCTCCTCAGGCATTAAATATACTACCAGTTAGTAGCAAGTTTACCCTGAAAGGGGGCGGCTATGCATCATCCTTGTGATGAGAAAGGGACAAAACATCTAAGGAAAGTGGAATCATCATGAAGATGAAGCGGGCTTCTGACGTCCTTCTTCTGCTTTCAGGATTCTACCGCAGTGCTTCGGGACGTCCAGTCTTGCCGCCTGCCCGCCATCATCTGGGTATAGACCCTCATCTCGTGACGGGCAGGAGCTCGGAGAAAAGTTCAAGGAAGAAGGATGGGACGGCAGCGAACACTTCGTCAAATTCCCCACCCTGAGGAACCTCACAGGAACTTGACCGCCTGCTGCCCCCCCTGACGGAACGTCGGGACGCCTCATACGCTCATGATGAGCACAGGCATCCCAAATACCAACGAAGTTCAGCCTGAACAAAAAGTGCTCCTCACGGGGAGCGCCTTCTTTGTTAGTGGACAGGACGCATGGGACGTTTCACTGCTGAAAGACCGAACCTTAGACACTCCCTTGCAAAAAAGGAGAGTATTGCATAAAGAATGTTATAATGACATACTCCAGTTAAGGAGTTCTTTATGCAATACTGTCCAAAATGTGCGTCAGAGCGGATTATGAAGAATGGAAGACACTTGGAGCGTCAGAGATTTCGCTGCAAAGACTGCGGTTTTCAATTTACCCGTGACACTCCCAGAGGACGACCGGCAACGGAAAAGGCAATGGCCATCCTGCTTTATACTTTGGGCCTTTCGTTTAATGCCATAGCACGTATTTATGGAGTTGCAACATCGACCGTCATGCGTTGGGTCCGGGATTTCGCTGAAAAAACTTATGAAAAGCCTTCTCCTGGGGAAGCTGTCATCATAGAACTTGATGAGATGTGGCACTATTTGCATTCAAAAAAAACAAACTATGGCTCTGGAAAGCTTATTGTCGCGATACCGGTCAACTCATTGACTGAGAATGTAGCAATCGTGACCAAAGCACTCTTGCAAGATTGATGGCAAGGCTTCGCCGTTGGTCTGTCTGGTTCTTCTGTACCGACAACTGGAAAGTATATCCACGGGAAATACCCGAGGACGACCTCATTCAAGGAAAACGGGGAACCGTGCGAATTGAACGAAATAATGCCCGCCAAAGACACTGGTTTGCCCGTTTCAAACGTAAATCTCAGGTGGTTTCAAGGTCCTTGCGAATGGTTGATCTCACAATATCTCTCTTTGCCAGATTTCATGTGAACGGGCAAAGAGAAGATATTTTATCATTCTTTTAGCAATACTCTCCAAAAAAGAACTGGGCAGAGAGGTTCAGAGCAGGCCGTATGCGATGTGGGGACGACATCGCGCCTTGATGCTTCGACCATCTTCCTGACCACGCTATCCTGAAGACCCTTCCTCAGCATAAGCCCAATGGCGACGCGAACTTCTATATCGCCACCCGCTGGCATCAGCGTTTTTTAAGAAATAATCCCTCCGCAGTTGCCCCGTTCCCTACACGGTACCGGCAGTCTTTACCATCGACATACCTAGAAACAAGGAAATCATTATACAGCAATATCTCTATGGCACAAGTCTCGTCTTCTTCAATGAGGATCCTGTTACCATGTAAATTGGCCACTGCGATCTCACCGGACAATGCATCCTCTGGAAAACAGGCCATCCTGTAGGATGGTGCTCCAGTAAGTCCTATAAGGCGATAGCGGACGGTCCCGTCATTACTAACCTGCAAGACAACAGTGCCGTCATCGCAATTATCCCCAAGGCTGTATGCGTATGTCCCAGAAGCTTTTTCCACGTCAAATGACCAATTGTAGGGAGCATGTGTTCTTTCAACAACGCTGACCTTGATGGTAAATTTCTTGCCGTCTTTATATTCATAGTCTCCTTCATTTTTCTCAACGATCCGCGGGCGGCCATGCCATGTTCCCGACAGAACTCCATTGACAAGAGTGCCAGTGATCGTGCCGGAGATATCCCCGTTCGGCAACATCTCATGCAGACGATACGAACCATCATCCTCTTCCCTGCCCAGAAGACGAATAGGAATCTTGGCTTTCGTACGTGTATAGACGATCTCACCGGAGACGAGACCATCCCTGATGTCGAACCAGATGGAAACAGGGATCTTGTCGTTAATGACTCCTTTGCCCTCATAATACTGAACCCTCGCAGCATCGTTCCGCTCCGTCGCCACATGTTCAGTCTTGCTCGACGTAAATTCGGTATCGATTCTGGAAGCAAGGCGCTGCTTCAGATCTTTAGGTTCTTTCTGGTCATTAGCATCGACACTGGCAATAAACTCCTCGATCAAATGCCCCGTCAGTGTGCCTTGATGTTTTTTTACGATAAAGCCCATCATTTCATGCTTCCACCAGTTCCACCGGTCATACATGAATCCATCCTGGTCACGAGGTGGAATCTTCCGGAATAACATAAGGTTGATGATCGCATGATAGCGTTTCACGGCATCAGGTGCATACGGATTTTTCGCATTACTACGCAGGAATTTCTCCAGTTGGACGGCCCAATCAGCCATATGAATCTGTGACCAGAGCATAACGTACTCCTCACCGCCCAGATCCTCGTTACAAAGCGGCTGGGAGACCAGCACATCCACAAAAGTCCTGCCCTCCGGGCTGAAGTGAACGCGCTTATAGATCGAGGGATAATTCAAACGCAGAAATGCCATCCCTTCCGCTGTGTCGGGGATGAGGCACAGTGAATCGAGCATGGCCAGAACTTTTTTGTCGGAGGCACTCAATTCTTCCTTGGCGAAAGCCCAACGCTCAAGCACAGGCTCAACAAGTCCCGTTATTTCCTCTTTGACATCCGAGTTCCGAAGTGCGCTCAGGGGCATCTCATCCATGTCAAGCAAAGAGCGTATAATCTGTTCCTCAGGTCTCTCGCCGATTGTGGACAACTCGATATTGCATTCCGTGCTCCATCGCTGCACGGCCTTCAGCATGGCGGTTTCATCCACTGCCCCGTCACAGGACACATCGGCCGATACAACCGTTTTCAGAAGATCAACAGGGACAGCCTGAGCCTCAGCCCTCCATCCCAGAATCATCAAAACCAAAACGATGCTTTTCCAGAATGAATACATACTTCCTCCCTATTTCGAGCCAAACGATAACTAATGTTGCCCAGCTGATGCTTCTATCTTCCCGTTTTCAAATATGATGGAGAACCTGCGAACTGACTATTCCATTCCACGGCAGGCCATCTCAGATAGTCAGAGTGCTATTTTATAGAATAAACGCTCCGTCACTCTTTTCAATTCGTATCCAATTCCGTGATATTAAATCTTCTCATCTGCAATTTTCCGTCATGATAATACACTTCTCCATCAAACGATGCACTTTTTAATATAAGCACTCCGCCATCTACATCCTTCAGTATACGCAGAAGCTTGGCATATACTGTCCAGCTGGTGTCGTTTATGGGCTCCGCTATCGGCTGGTAGACATGGCCAGGCCGCCGGTCATCCGGCATCAGGTGGCACAGGTACCCGGTTTTATCGCTCAGAACGGAAAAATCGAGAAAATAGCCGTTACCGTTAAAGAACGTGCCCTCGGGGCAACGTGCTGACTCACTTCCTGAGCAAAAATAGTTCGGGCAACCTCTTCCACCTTTTGTTTCGGTACGAATCCCTGATAGTTTTCGGGGATGTCCTGGAAGAACCCAGGATATCTGCTGCGCTCCATGCCACAAGCAGATGAGCCTTCAGACAAAATGACGAAGAAAAGAGCATCCCGGCACAGCGTGTCCTGATTCTTGGGCACACTCTCCTTCAGGCCCATGCTCCACAGAACGAGCATGCTATCCTGCAGGAGAAGTTCCTCCACCCTGGTCGGACCGCTGTCCTGTGCGGGTACAGAGAGGGGCAGAACATCTGGCACATCAGTATCATCAACAGCATGATCTTTTTCATGATCCACCTCACAAAGGAAAGGCTCTACACGTTAAAGTCGAGGGCAAGGATACGCCAGTACTTACCCGTCTTTTTGACTGCCCAGGCGGAACGTCTCGCACATGATCACGTCCAGGGTACCGTTTTGCACCTGCTGGATGCCCCATACGTCGCCTTTCATGATCCACTTGTCCTGTTCGAGGTAGACCTTTTTCCTTCAGCAGAAGGTAGTCAACCTGAGGCAGGGCCGCCTTATCAAAGGGCCAGCCCAGCCACTCCTGTGCCGTGCGCTCCAATTGCTCAAAAGAAATACGTATATCGTACCGTTGCGGCACATCGTCAGGGTGACACGGAGTTTACCACTCCGGCACGCTTGGCCTAGGCGCATCAACATTCCTCAGTATGATCTGAAGCGCTGCACGTGCGACAAAACAGGGAGAGAGCTGTCCGGTTTTCACAATACCGAAGGTCTCAGGTCGTATCATCTCGTCAGGCTGCCCCTCGCCGATCTTCACATGCAGTTTCCATAACGAGGCAATATTGCTCAGCAAAAGCAACCAGTCCGCACGACTCGACATGGACACATCTGCCGACTCAGGCGACAGCTCAGTATCTGCCTGCACTGGAGGGAACGGTTACGTGGCATCCTCTACGGCACGAACCGGAGATGCAAAAGTCAGACACAGCAAAAAACACTCTACGGACAACAACAGACGTGTGCATAAGTCTTTCACGGTTCTCTCCTCAGAGGGTAAACATGCTACCAGCTGGTAGCATGTTTACCCTGAAAGGGGACGACCATGCATCATCCTTGTGATGAAAACTGGACAAAAATCTAAGAAAAGCAGGGTCATCATGAAGATGAAGCGAACTTCTGACGCTCTTCTCCTACTTCCAGTATTCTAACGCAGTGGTTCGTTACGTTCAGTTTTTCTGCTTACCCGTCATCATCTGGACGTAGACCATCATTTCCTTGTAGGAAGTAACATTGAGTTTTGCGTAGATATTTCTATTATGTGTACGTATAGTATTGATGGAAAGATTTAGTTTATTGGCAATCTCATGTGAATTGAGACCTGCAATATATAAATCAAAGACAATACGTTCTGCTTTTGTTAGAGTTTCTATTTGATTGATGAACATACGATATGCACTCAGCTCTACCTGCTCAGAATTTTGCTCTTCAGATGCATTTTCTCCCAGCTGGCAGATCAGTTTCTGCTCTCTGGCCTTCATGAATGCGATAAGATCATCCAATTCTCGAATTTGAGTTGTACAGCCTGCTTCCTCCTTCTTCCTGGCATTGTATATGCCCTGTAAGACAGGGGCTGCGTAACACCTGGAAAGAAACATGGCCAGCAGCACAGCAACTGCCAGAAAAATCATCAGAAAAGACGCCACGAGGATATGCCGGTGCATCAGCATGTTTCGTTCCTGGCGCTGGGGCAGCAGCACGGCTGCTACCCAGGAGGATTTCTCTCCAAGAAGCGGAATTGGCGCAAGTCTCAGGGGCTTTTCCCTACCCACAAAAACAAGATTTCCATCACTGTAGCGATTGTAATATTTTTCTACCGTGACCTTGTAGATAGAAAAGTCCTCAGGTACAGCCAATGCAGGGCCATCTTGAAAACCTGCTCCAGTATCCAAGGTGGCCACCCCATCACTATTTTGCTGCCGCAGAGCAAGTACTCCTGTCAGGCCGGTCAGGGATGGCGAAAGGTGCGCATGAGCCAGCTTGAAAAGCAGGCTACTGATTTCAAGACCACAAACCCCATATACTTTACCGTCTTTACCAAGCAAAGGAATACAAATCAGGAGTACTTTTTCCCAAGTTCCACGCAGATAATGGGCCTTGGTAAAAAAATAACTGTTTTTGGGGGATTGTTTTGCCTCCTGGAGCAATTCATTCCAACAGGAGATACTGGACGTATCAAATTCCATGTCCCAGTTATTGTGAATGGCAAAGCGATACTGGCTGGCGACCTGCGGCATTCCACGAAGCCAAACTATAGGAGCCTGTACCGTATTGAAATTGACGGGGGTGTTAATTTTCAGATAAACACCACAACGAGAAGTGGCGGTCTTGGAAAGTGCGCTGTTAAGCGTAGCTTCAAAGATAATAAAAGCCCCGGTGGAACGAGATTCCCTCAGACTCCGAATCAGCAGAGGAGTACTTTCGTATTCCAACTTGCCTATCAGCGAAGCATTGTCACTTACGTTTTCGAATACAGATTTGTTTTTGGCCAGGGTGCTTTCGACCGTACACGTCAGATCATCAGCCATGCGTTGGCTGGCAGCGACAATATTTCCCATATGCAGGGAAATATTTCTTTCATAGATAGTGAGATATTCTTTCATATCCTCACCTATCGTCTTTTGAGAGGCAGGCAGGAAATCGAAGATGTAAAGCAGCGTCATCAAAATAACAAGCAAGAGTAGAACAAAAGACAAAAAATAAACATTCAGGTGCATTCGTAGGGGACGCTTGCCTTCTCTAAAAAAAAGAGTAAACGGAAGAAATCGCATAGCAGCCACACATCACTGGAAAGGCACGGCTAAACGTTTTTTCATCTGTGTCAATGATGCTCTTACAACGCTCTCAGGATCGCCCTCACCACTATACCGTGTCCCACGATACGAAGAAAGAACATCACGCAGCGCTGCTCCAAACTGCCTTTCCAGTTCTCCGTAATTTTCAAAAGCAGGCACAGAAACAAAAGTGGACGTTTCATAAAGCGACAACAGCACCTTATAAGCTTGTTTATAGCGATCATGAGAAAAATCGGCATATTCTGCCTGTTTCAGTCTCTGAAAGGCCTCCTTTTGAACAGGCATATACCCTCCCTGTACGGCAAGGGAAAAATTAATCTCCGGACTGGTAAGCCATTTGCAGAATACTGCGGCAGCGTATTCCTTTTTCGGGGTGGAGGCACGTGCGTACAGAGAGGAGCCTCGCTGGATGTCCAGCCGTTTTGCCCCCTCAAAGCGTGGATCAGGAAGTATCGTCAACCTGAGCGGCAGCGTACTGTTGTCCTTCAGCGTAAGGGTATCATTGTAATAAAGAACGGCGGCGGAAGAGCCCACACCACACACCACTTCCCCCATCATCATGACGGTGCTGTTATACCCGGGATTAAGCCACAGTTGACCGTTTACAGAGGCCTTGGCCAAAGGACGCCATAGTTTCAGCAGAGCCGGATTATCCCAGCGGATATTCTCTTTCTCGAAAAAAGGCTCCCCCAACGACTCCGAGTTGAGTATAGCATAGTGCATCCAGTCATCATACATAAAGAAGGATTTACCGCCGGACCATTCATAATAACGAGCGGATGCACGAAAAACTCCTTCCAGAGTAGAGAGATCGGCATAGGATATGCCCGTTTCCCGGCTGAAGGGCTCAAAGAGGGTGTCATTGACATAGAGAAGATTGGTGGATTTGGCAAAAGGAAACCCGTAAAGGGCACCGTCCATCATACCCTCTTCAAGAAAGGCCGGAACATAGTTTTGCAGCTCTTCTTCACTAAAATACTTTTTCCAGTCCAGGACTCTTGAATTCCCGATAATGGCCAATGTCTTGGGATAACAGGTGAAAAGGTCAGGCAGTTCTTCGCTTCCCGGCTCTTCACGGGCTGACGCCACAAGTTCATCATGAATGTTCCAGGTACTGCTGACGGAAGTGACATTAATAATAATCCCCTGTTTTTTCCCCACCGTCTGGTTGAAACGGTCGATCAATATATTCATAGGAGAACGGGCCTGTGCGCCATACACATGCCACATGGTCAGAGTGACAGGCTTGTCGGGGTCCAGCGGAGAATCAGTGCAAGAACAAAGCAGAAGCATATACACAAAGAACATACCAAGTAGGAATGTCTTACGCACCTTTCTTGAAATTTCAGCCAGTTTTGAACTCATCGTCATTATGCCCGTGCTTCATGCTGTCCTTGCCATACGCTCAGAGTCAGCTCCTGAAAAGTCACAACTAGATAGTATAGTCACGAGATTGAGGCCCAAAGAAAAATACACCTGATATGAATTGCGGCCAGAAATGATGATGTATTCTTTGCATATCTGGTCGCAATTCCCCGCCATCGCTTCAAGTGAAGAAAGGCATTTTCGACAAGGTGCCGGATTTTATAGAGTCCTTTGTCATATTCTCGCTGCTCTTTTCTATTCTTCTTTGGGGGAATGACTGGGCTCATCCCTTGGCTCGCTGCTTGGCAAAGAATTTCATTGGTATCGTAGCCACGGTCAGCGAGTAAATGCTGGGCATTAAAACCATCAATCAAGGCAGTCGCTTGCTTGCAATCTGCTGCTGTACCTTGTGTAATAATAGCCCTGAGCGGCATACCATGCGAATCCACGGCCAAATGCAATTTTGAGTTGAGCCCCCTTTTGTACGACTCATGTCTTGATTACCGCCTCTGGCTCCTGCTGCATGGGGATGTACCTTACAATGACTTGCATCAATCATAAGCCATTCAAAGTCTGGTTCATCTATCAAAGTTTCAAGCAATCGTTCCCATATGCCGCTATCCCGCCAACGAATGAAACTCCGATGAGTGTTGCTCCAGCCTCCGAGGTCGGGTGGTAAATCACGCCACGGTGCGCCAGTGCGCATGATCCAAAAAACGGCATCAATAAATCGACGGTTGTCGTGCGCTCTGCCACCCCAGGCGCCCTCACGCCCCGGCAAAAGTGGCTCTAACTTTTTCCAAACGGCATCTGAGATGTCATGTCGTCTATGCGCGGCTGGCAACATTGATTCCTCGCTTGTAGTTGGTTCCAAGCGAAGTATTCCACAAAATCATAGTTTAGACAATCTCGTGACGACACTATCTAGTTTATACCGGTTATTTCTTAGCTCTTCAGTCAGTAAAATTCAATCTGCCCAGCCCAAAAACATCCTTTCCTGCCTTATATGCGACCTGCAAGTTTTTCTCGATACAACCTCTTTTTTATCAAATAGATAAGTCTGTTTTTCATCATTGGGATGAAGACTTTTTTTATCAAAAAAATAGGCGAATCAAAAAAAAATGCCTCCTTTTTCATTACTGAGATGATGCAAAAAAACACATCCTTCAACTATGTTCCACTAAAAGCGGAAAAGTTTATGTCCCGGAACAACGCAACCATCTAGCAAGGAAAAAGTCATGAGCGATGAAAACAGTTCGTACACGGAAGTTACAAGCACCAATTGGTTTTCCCGTCTCGGAAATTCCTTTAAGGGAATCGGAACTGGCATCCTCTTGATTGTCGCGGCTACCGTACTGCTATGGTGGAATGAAGGCCGCACTGTACGTACGGGCGATGCCATTGCCGAAGCTCAGATGGTGACGGAGCCCATGCCCAGTATCGACAAGCTCGACAGAGCTTTTGAGGGCAAACTGGTGTATGCCAAGGGGAGCGCCGTCACAAACGACGAGCTGGTTGATCCGGTGTTCGGCATCAAGGTAAATGCCATCAAGATGCGTCGGAAGGTGGAGTATTATCAGTGGGTGGAACACAGCAAATCTGAAAAAAGAACAAAGCTGGGCGGAGGGGAAGAGACGGTCACAACCTATTCCTATTCAGCGGAATGGGTAGACAGCCCTGTGAATTCCCAAAGCTTCAAGAAGAGAGAAGGACACGAAAACAAGACCCGCATTAATTCCGAAAACGTGAGCTGGCTTGCCCCCAACGTCACCTTTGGCGCGTACCGCTTCCCTGAATTCCTGAGCCGTTCCATTGGCGGAGAGAAAGCGCTGAACCTTTCCCTTAGTGATGAACAGCGCGCGGAACTGCAAAAGGCCTTCTTTGCCCCCAACACCAATCTGGAAACCTCCCAGGTGTTGGGTCAGCAGGGCGCCAGTATGATCCATATCCAGGGCAACACTCTTTATGTAGGCCGCCAGCCCGGCACACCGTCCATCGGTGACGTGCGCGTGACCTTTTTTGAAACGCCGGCCGCCGAGGTCTCGATTATAGCCAAGGTGAACGGCAATACATTCGTTCCCTTCCTCGCCTCCAACGGCAACACATTTTACCGCCTTGCCATGGGTACGCAGGACATGAACGGCATGTTTGAATCCGCCAAGAGCAGCAATGCTACGACGGCATGGCTCCTGCGCGGTCTGGGCGTGGTGCTGTGCATTGCCGGTTTTGGCATGATCTTTGCTCCCCTCAAGGTCCTCGC
This sequence comes from Desulfovibrio porci, assembly GCF_009696265.1. Classification (NCBI taxonomy): domain Bacteria; kingdom Pseudomonadati; phylum Thermodesulfobacteriota; class Desulfovibrionia; order Desulfovibrionales; family Desulfovibrionaceae; genus Desulfovibrio; species Desulfovibrio porci. Next base: position 105,620 of record NZ_VUMH01000008.1, on the reverse strand, counting down.
CGACGTCATCCCCCTGCTGGGCAACATCGTGGGCGCGGGTACGGGCTTGGTGGCAGGCCTGCTGGGCTCTGCCTGGTCACTGGTGATCATCGCCATAGCGTGGATACGTTTCCGTCCCGTGCTGGGCTTCTGCCTGCTGGGAGCAGCGCTTACGCTCGTTATCCTGCTGTTCATCAAGGGACGCATGAAGAAGGCAAATCCTGCCTCGGCCTAGAGTGCAGTGGCGTTCTATCTGTAACCATGAAAAGACAAGGAGCAAAAGATGAAGAAGATTATCGTCGCAATGTTTGTATTGCACGCACTATGTGCAACGGCATGGGCAGCGGATCTCAATCTCAAATGGGACAAGAGCTATGTGTATTGCACCGCTGGCGGCAGGCCGGATGTCGGAAATGGCACCCAAGTTTCGAACTATCTAAAAAAATTCGGAAAAAACTCTTCCGTATATCTTATTACCCCTTCCGGATTTTCGAACAGAGCAGAGGCAGACAAATATGCCCGTTCATTGGGCGGTAGATGCCCGAAAAAATAACTGCGTTAGGGAGCTGTTTACACAAGAATAGAGAGTATCAGTGTTCTCAGGTTGTTACGTTGCGTCCCGTTTGAACAAGCGGACATTCGCAGTCTGAACAAATACCGTCGGCTCAGGGGAAAAATGCAGACGGTGACAGGCAACGTCTCCCAAAGGTTGGACAAAACATTCCTCAAAAAGAAGCAGGAGGGAAACCTATATGTCCATGAAAACCATTTTTTGCGCCATGCTGGCAGTGGGGCTGAGTGTTTCGTCAGCCTATGCGGAGCCTTCCGTCAAGCGTTCCGGTAGCACCATCACCGTGAAAGAAGCGCTCACCGATGATGGCATCAGCCAGGCCAAGGAGTTTGCTGGCAAAATCAAGACACCTACTTTTAAACTTGAGAACATCAACGATGCAGATCTGGTCAAGTTCTGCCAGACCTTCCCCGATGCCACCAGTATCGACATCAAAGGCAAAAAGGATGAACTCACGAGCATCGCTCCTGTGGCGGGGCTCAAAAATCTGACCTCTTTTGAGATGGACGCCAAATCCGTGGCGGATATGTCACCTTTAGCCAGCCTCAAGCTAATCAAGCTTGAACTGACCAGCGACGCCATGGGCCCAGACCTTAAATGGATGGCTGGATTGACCGGCCTCAAGGAGGTCGAGATCAACGCCGGGAATTCCCTGACGTCTTTTGAGGGCTTTCCCACTTTGTCTGGCAATCCCCGCGTCACCATCAATGGAGCCGCTCCAACGGATCTCTCGCCGCTTCAGCACCTGGGGAGCTCCAAGCTTGAGCTGAAATACTGCACCATCAATGACCTTGCTCCTCTCGCCAAGATGCCCAACCTGAGCGAACTGAATCTCTATGGAGCAACAGTGAAGGACTTCAGCCCGCTGGCCAACTGTGAAAAACTGAAGAAGCTCACCTACTATGCTGTCAAGGAAGCCGACTTCTCTACTCTGGGTGCGCTGAAGCAGATCGTGGAGCTCAATGGCGGTCTCACCAAGCTGGACAACATAGCCTTTGTCGCCGAATTGCCTGCCCTGCGTGTCTTTGACGTGTTTGCCGAATACGTGACCGACTATTCCCCCCTGGCTTCCTCCAAAGTGGAAAAGCTCCAAATCTGGAAAATGCGCGTTCCCGTGGGTGACCTTGGTAGTGTGGGTAAAACGAAGACGCTGAAGGAACTCAAGCTCTGGTCAGTGGACGGTGCTACCAATTCCGCTGCCCTGGCTGAACTGACGGAGCTGCAGAAGTTCACCATCACCTCGGAGTACAATAAAAAAAGCGGAGACCCCTTTGACATGGCCTGCGCCAAGGGCTGGGGCAAGCTGAAAGAAATGAGCATCACAGGTGCCAAGATCGTGAACGCGGGCAATATGGCCGCTCTCACTTCCATGGAAAAACTTACTCTGGTCAAGGTTAATGTGGAAGGTGAGCCATTCAGCCTGTCTGGTCTGGCCAAACTGTCCAATCTGAACTCGGTCAGAATCAACGACAGCCAGATAGCCGATTTTGAAGCTCTGGCGGGGTGCTCCGGGCTCACCTATGTAGAGATGAAGGGTAGCAAAGGCATCAGCAGCCTGGCCCCCCTCAAGGCCCTGCCAAATCTGAAGAGGATAATCGTTTCCAAAGGGGCCTTCCCTGATGCTGAACTGAGCGGCTTTGCCCAGAACGTGAAGGTTGAACAGCGTTAACATGAACGGGGCCGCAAGCGACAGGGCCTGCGGCCCCCTTGCCAGTCCAAAAAGCAAGATGTTTCTTAAACCTGACTACTCGGGGAGGGTTCGCATGAACATCCTGTGCCATTGCGCGAAAACAGTCTGTACAGTGCTTTTGCTTTTTACCCTGTCCCTGGCACAGGAAGGCTGTTCGCATACGCAGCGTCCATCTCTGGAGGAAGACTGTCTTGCACTGACCATCCTGCATACAAACGATACACATTCCCACATTGCGGGCATCAACAAGTATGGCAACGCCTGCTTTGATGACAAAGAATGCCGCGGCGGACTGAGCCGCATCGCTAGTGCCATACGCGCGGCCAAGTCGCAAAACGACAACGTCATTGCCTTGGATGCGGGTGATCAATTTCAGGGGACCCTTTTCTACAGCGTAAACAAGTGGCCCATGCTTGCCGCGCTGGCGCAGTACATGCCTTACGACGCCATGACACTGGGCAACCATGAATTTGACGAAGGCTGCCTGGAACTGACGCGCTTTCTGGAGGATATTCCCTTTCCCGTGCTGGCAGCCAACCTGAAGCCCGAAAAAGGCTGTCCCATGCTCAAAGGCAACTATGCTCCCTACACCGTACTCACAGTACGCGGGCAAAAAGTAGCCATAGTGGGCATAGCCAACAATGAAGTAGTTAATCTGGCCTCCGCCTGCTCCCATACTCTTTTCGAAGATACGGTCAACTGCCTGCAAAGGACAGTAAAGGAGCTGGAGGGACAAGGTGTAAAGCACATCATCGCTCTTACGCACATTGGACTGGCTGACGACAGGGAACTGGGGCGCAGCGTGGACGGTGTGGATATTATCGTAGGTGGCCATAGTCACAGCTATCTGGGCCCGGACTCCGAGGAAGGTCCCTATCCCATAGTCGAGTATTCCCCCTCTGGACAGCCTGTACTGGTGGTCAGCGCCAAACGGGCCACGCAGTATCTGGGTGAGCTCAATGTCAGTTTTGACAAACAGGGAGTTCCCCTAGCCTGGAGCGGTGGAGCGAGAGAACTTTCTGCCTCAGAACCGCGCAATGCGGAAATAAGTGCCTTGGTAAAGAACTACGCCACCATTCTGGATGAATACCGCAATATCAAGGTAGGCAGCCACAATATTTCCATGCCCGATGGAATGGATGCCTGCCGCGAGGATGACTGCCTGGGAGGCAGCCTTATCGCTGACGCCATGCTGGAATACGCACGCCCCTTTGGCGCGCATGTAGCCCTGTGTAACGGCGGCAGCGTGCGAGCTGCCCTTCCTGCAGGATCCATTTCCCGGGGCGATCTGCTCAGCGTCATCCCGTTCGGCAACACTCTGGTGATACGCGAACTCACGGGAGAACTATTATTGGCAGCCCTTGAACATGGCGTTTCTGAAGAAGGCGCCAAGGGCCCGCGCCTTCTGCACACCGCAGGTCTGCGCTATGTCGTTGACGGTACGCGTCCGGCGGGTTCCCGCGTAGTCAAGGCGGAAATCCTGGATGAAAAGGACACGGCCACTTCCCTCGACCCCAAAGCCCACTATGGCATCATCATCACCGATTATCTGGCACGCGGCGGGGATGCTTACGAAATGCTCAAGAATAGCAAGGTGATTCCTTCGCCCGAACCCATCGATATTACGGTGGTGGAAGAATACATGAGGAAGCATTTACCTCTGCCTCAGCCCAAGGGCGAACGCATCATTCGTAAGTAGGCACCCAGGAAGAACAGAGACCACGCCGAACCCGTCCGCCATCCGCAACATGAAGATTCTGACGGGCTCTACAAAGGAGAACAGCCATGAACAGCGCACATAGCATAACTCCAAATCCGCACAGGCTGGGCTTCAAGGAATCCGTTGTCCGCTGCCTCAGGAAATACGCAACATTCCGTGGGCGCGCTACGAGGGCGGAGTACTGGTGGTTTTCCCTGTTCAATTCGCTTGTATGCATGGCAATCTACGCCGCCGTTCAGCAGCTTATGGGCACGGAAACGGCAGATGATGCCATGGGCATCGTTCAGCTGGCACTTTTCTTGCCTGCTCTGGCCGTTGCTGTACGGCGTCTGCACGACATCAACTTCAACGGCTGGTGGATGCTGCTGGGGCTGACCATCGTGGGCCTCATTCCCCTGTTTATTTTTTTCTGCCTGCCCGGCAAGGCCGCAGATAACCGCTTCGGCCTCCGTGAGGTCGGTACACAAATGGGCGTAGAAACGGAAAGGCGAGAGGGGAACGGCAACACGCGCACTATGAGCACTTTCCTAGGCCTGTACTGTCTTGTGGGGCTGAGCCTTGCCGCTCCGCTTTTCTCGGCGAAAACCGTGTCCAGCGCGGAATCATCTTCTTCCATTGCTTCGCATTCAGGCTCCCCGGAGAGCACGCACGTTTTCTCTCCCACTCCCTCCTCATCTTCCTCCAAAAACGAAGTGGAACTGAACCTTCAAGAAGCATTCGGCGGCCTGTTCTCCATTATGGGGGAAGCCATCGGCTGTATGACGAAGGGTATGCAGGAAGGCGCACGCGATATGCAGGCCCAGCTCGACGGCTCGGACGGCACGCGGCTCATCATCAACAGCAAAGACCTCGCGACCCTGACCGAAACGCGAGTCCTCAAGGCTGAACAACAGGAAGACCGCTCCTGGCGCATCATTCTGGCCGTCAAAAACCCGCAGGAGTTCCCCGTGCGTCTGACCGGGCTTACGGAGAAACAGCAGGTTCTTCTGCTGGATCAGGAAAATTTTGTCTACGAGCAAAACCCCGTCGGGGAACGCCTTGTGACAGTACCGGAACGGGCCGCACAAAAGCTGACATTCTTTTTCCCTGAACTGGATGGTTCCACGCCCAAAACCATACGGCTGTACGGCATGGATTTTGCCGTGCCTCAGCCCATCGAGGTCCGTACCATATCTCAATAAACAACCGACAGACCACATGGGAGGCTCCCTTATGTCAATCCGTCTGTTCCCTTACTGTTTTGTTCTGCTTCTGGCAGCATTCGCTCCGGGCGTGCCCGGCATCGCAGCGGCAACCACTGAGTTCCTGGTCCTCAATGACTATGCGCAGGCCTGGGCAGACAAACAGGAATGGGTATATGAAGGTATGCAGGAAAGCGATGAGCCAGTTCCTCACAGGGAAGGCGATGCATGGAATCAAGAGGACAGCTCAGGTCTCACGGTTCTTGATTATGCCCTGTTAGGTGCTTCCGCACAGGAACTTGGTGCTGTTCAGTCTATGGTCCAGCTTGGTGCGCGCCCAGGCACCGGAAAAGCGGAAGCGTATCTCGGCCCGACTCTGAATCTGGCCAGACTGGCTGTTCGCAAGGCTCCTTTGGAGGAATGGCGCAGCACCATAAACTTTGGCGGAACGAACAAAATACTACCGAACGGTTTCACCCCCCTGCTGTGGGCGGCCGTGTTCCAGCCGGACGCATCGGTACTGCACGCGCTGATAAAAGGCGGAGCAGATCCGAAGAAGGGACTGCCCGAAGAGGCCGGAGGACAGAACATTCTGCACATTGTTGCTGAACAGGGATGGGATCCTCAGGCTGTCCATATCCTCATCGATGCAGGTCTGGATGTCGATGCCGTGACCAATCCCCAGATGATGGGGGAAACTCCCTTCATGGTGGCCGTCCGCAGAAACCAGAACCCGCAAGTTATCAAGGCCCTGCTGGAAAGAGGCGCAGATACGGAAGTCCGGGACAGCCAGGGACAGCGTGCATGGGAAGGGTTATGGCCCGAGCGTGAAGCCTGGCTGAAGGATGCCGGTCTGGGCTGGCTGTGGGACAATGCTGCGCGGCAAAAGCGGGCGAAGAGAGAACGTTCTGGTGGACAAGCTGCACCAGGTATTGCCCCCCCCAACCCCGCTTCCACCAGCGTTGAAGGGCAGACGCAGAATGCGCTCATGGACACGAATGCTCCGGGCATTCAAGCCCCGCTTGTCAGCAACGCCATGCCGTACGAGAGCATGTCTGTACAGGCTCTGATTACGGACAGCGACAGGATGGGAACCAACGTGCGCGATGCTCCCTCCGGCAAAATCATCGCTACCATCCCCTTCCCGGTCAATAACGAGCTACCCGATGATGAGAAGCTGACGCGGCGTGTAGTCACACTTCTGGAAGAGCGGAAAGGTTGGTTCAAGGTTCTCTACTATGGCGACAAGCAAGGCTGGATGCACAAAAGCGTGCTGGGTGCCTATGCCTGCGCAACCGAGGATGGGGATGCCCGCCTGAAAGCCAACCCCGATTACAATGCCCCTAAGGTGGCCATCCTGCCCACGGATACGCCCCTGCGTCTTCTGAGTGTGCGCGGCGCTTGGCTCAAGGTCTCCTGCACCACCAAGACGGGGCGAAACGTCAGCGGCTGGCTGCCGCCGGAATGTGTATGGGCAAATCCCTATCGGCATGAATGGCGCTGAAAGCCCGATAACACTCTAAGCAAGAGGCAAGAATGCATCTCTCCCTGTTCTCACTGGTGCCGGCCTTTTTTCTTCTTTTCCTGCCTACGCCCTGTTCAGCCAAAAATCTGGATAGTGTGCGTTCCTTCTCCTACATTGTTTCCGGCATGATGGCACCTCAATCTTTCCATGTATGGACGACCAGAGACGGCAAAGTCATGATGCAGGTGAACTACAAAGGGAAAAAATATCGCCGGGAAGCCAATGGCTGGGTGCTGGAACACTTATCTATTCTTGCCGAACACCACAACATTATTGCCTGGACCGATCATCGGGACAAACCACTTCCCGATGGCATATATGCATTGGATGAAGGATCCTATTCACTAAATGTCCTGTGGGATTCGGGACAGAAGCTATCCATCTCAGGCCGGACTCTGCCGCAAGGCTCCCAGGCTTTTACCTCGGATCTTATGGATTTGTGGGAAAAGACCGTACAGCGCTATCCCTATGAACCTCCAAAGGAAATACATTCTGACAAGATCCGCTTTTTCTCATTTCATGAACACTTGGAACAAAACGAAAACACATGGCTGATGCTATGCGCCCAGGATTTATCTTCTCAGGTAAACGTCCGGATCTGCCGTAGGAACATAGCTGGCAACAAGGAATATTACAAGACTGCCCCCCTCTTTCTGCAAAAGCTGAATGGACTAATCAAGCGGCACAAGCCAAACCTCTGGAACGATAAGGCCAAGGCCGCACAAATGGATAATGATGCAACGGCCGTCCCTTACGTGACTTTTTATGTGGAGTATTATCCAGAGCAAGATGATGCACCGGATAATGAATACTATATTCACAATTATGGAGATGCAACACCTATGGAGATTATTGATGTTGTGTTTAATCCTACTGAATATCAAGGATATATACATTTTAAGAAGGAACTCCTCGCGCTATTTGAAAACGTAATGCAGAGCAAGAAATACCGTTATGGAGAATAGGAGGGAAATATGATGAAAACGAGCCTGATTCCTGCCCTTGTGGCACTCATGATCACTTTGGGCATGATGAACACAGCCTATGCGACATCACAGACCGGCCTGCCCGCGCCCCTGTCTGTAAGGGAAGCCCCGGATCTCCTGAACAAGCTGACCGTTGGGGCGTATGAGCTGACCGTCACCTCCAATCAGGACTACACTGTCAAGCTGCTTGTCGCAGCCCAAAAAACTCTGAGGAACTTCAGCATCATAGCCATTGAGTATGTGCCCAACAAGGATCCCAATGATACGACCATCAGATTCAAAAAGACAAAGATGCTTTATACCCTGCCACTGTTCAGTCCGGACAAGCCCCTCTATGCTCTTGTCGAAATGATAGGCAGCATACCCAATATCGGGTTTTCCTATGCAGCGGAGGATGGTACAACCCCTGTTTTTTCCCTGAATTACAACGGAAATGACGGCTCTCTGCACCTGTATCCCGTGAACATCGTGAATGAAGAAATGGAGTAGACATTATGATTACTGTCATCATCATAGTAGGTATTGCCCTAACGATCGCCATAAGCCTCATTCTGCTCTATAACGGCATGGTGAATGGAAAAAATATGGTGGATGAGGCCTGGAGCGGCATCAGTGTACAGCTTAAGCGCCGTCATGACCTGATTCCCTCGCTGGTCAGTGCCGTCAAGGGCTACATGACCCACGAGCAGGATACGCTCACCAAAATCGCCGAGCTGCGCGCCCAGGCTGTTTCCGCCTCTTCTTCCGGCTCGCTGTCGTCCATCGCAAATGCGGAAAATCAGCTGATGGGAGCCTTGCGTTCCCTGTTTGCCGTATCGGAAAACTATCCCGATCTGCGCGCCAGCGAAAACTTCATGCAGCTCCAAGAACAGCTTGCCCTGCTGGAAGATGAGATCCAGCTGTCCCGCCGCTACTACAACGGCACAGCCCGCGACCAGAATAATCGTGTGCTGCAGTTTCCCGGCAATCTGGTGGCTCGCGCCTTCGGCTTCGGCAAGATAGAATATTTTGAACTGGCCGATCCCGCAGAAGCGACTGTGCCGGAAGTGAAGTTTTAAGCCATGTGTCGCGTCATTTTGCTTCTTCTATGGGCGGTGATGCTCCCCCCAGCAGTCGTAGCACTCGGGGCGGAAACTCCTCTCTCTTCCGCCCCATCCCCGGACATGCCTTCCTGCTTTGCCCTTATCCAGGTGGCTCCCGACGGAGAGTTAACCATTATCGAGCGGCTGAAGGGCTTTGGTCCTTCCGTGGAACGTCCTCTGAGCAGTGGGGCAAAGATCTACGGCAGTCTCGCCCCCTTCGTACAGGAATCGGATATGGAGCTGGTGTCAGTCACAGCCGATGGCAAGCCCGTCACTCCCAGCATGTATGTGAAGGAAAAAGACAATAGCCGCCACGTGCGTCTTATAGCCCAGGACAAAAGCCTGTCCGTGCACGAATATACCCTGAAGTACAAGGCTAGAGACAGGATTCTTTTTCTCTCCAACGTGGATAGACTGGACTGGGATATCTGGGGCACAAGTCGGCACAATAGTAGCCCCCTTAGGCTTTCCTGCGCCATAGCCCTGCCGAAAGGAGCGATCGTCAGCAAGCAATGGTCCCGGCTGGGGCATACAACCATGGGGCACAGACCCGTCACCCAATGGATCAACAAGGATGGGGTGGCCTTCTTCCGAGGTGAAGAGCCCATGATGGATACTGAACACTTTGTCGTTTCCGTGGAATGGAACAAAGGCGTCGTCACCTCCGATGGGTCAGAAGAAACGCTCTCCACCGTCAAAAGCACCCTGTGGGGCGTCTTTGCCCTGCTCCTGCTCCTGTGCGGCGGGATCTGGTTCAAGTTCGGCAAGAACCCGCGCCCCAAGGTCTCCATCCCGCTTTTCTATCCGCCCCTTGGTCCGGACGGCAAAACGCTCTCTCCGGCAGCCGTGGCCTATATCCGCGAGGCGGCCATGCTGACCTCTCGCGGTTTTTCCGCGCTCCTGCTGAACTTGGCGACCCAGAAAATGGTGGATATGACTGGCACAGGCAGTCGCACGGATCCCTATGTCCTGCGGACAAGCAGTGAGATCATGAAGCGGACCTCCATAGACAGTTACGGCACCGAAAACAGGAATACCGGCCCAAAAGGAGATGAAAGCAGCCAGCACAAACGCCGCATCTGGGAAGACCTCCTGAAGCGGGGTCGTGGTTTCGACATGGCAGAGCGACGCTGCCTACGGAAGCTCTTTCCCACCCGCCCGCCCCAGCCTCTTGAAGTGGGCAGGAAAAACGCCTGGAAGGTGGCCGAGGCCCGCTCCACATCCTACGAGGCCCTCGCTTCCCAGTACCGCGACATGTGGCAAATAAACGGGAACCTGGTCAGCCTGATGTTCATCCTTTGTTATGGCGGGGCACTCCTGGCTCAGGGTGCCCTCTGGCTCAATTTTGGTGCTGAGGACATCCCTGCAGTCCTGGCCGCCTTCAGCCTGACGCTCGGCCTCACCTTCTTGACCCATCGTAGCACACAGTATGCAGTCAGCATCCTGGTCCGCTGGCAGGAAATGGGTTACCTCAACCTGCTCCTTCTGGGAGTCTATATACTGCTCGTGCCCGTCATGCTGGTGTATGACGTCATCCTCGACGAAAGCATGTCGGACTTTGCCCTTTACCCGTTCATGCACAGCTGGAGTGCGCTGCGCCCCCTGCTCTGGCTGGGATTGATGGGCTATCTCCTCTGGCTGACCCGAAGCATTACGGAAGTATTCTTAGTCCCCTTAAAGATTCTGGGCTTCCTTTTGCTTTTCTTTGTGGTGGGAGGGACACTCTTCTGGGCCAACAGTTTTATGGGCAGCGGCAATCTGGCCTTTATGGGCATTCTGCTTCTGCCTATGGTCTTCATGCCTCTCATGAAGCGACCTGCCCCCAAGGCCGCGCAGATTCTGGCGGAGATCGAAGGTCTTGCCCTGTATCTGGGGACTGCAGAAGCATCGCGTCTCAACACCTTTAATCCGCCGGACCGGACACCGGAAGAATTCCACCGTTTCATGCCCTACGCTGTGGCGCTGGGACTGGAAAAGGCTTGGGGGGCACAATTCGCCACCTCTCTGGCGGATCTGCAGTTCCGCGGCAGTTCCCTGCAGAGGCTGGCCGAATACGAGCACCGCATGCAGGGGAGATAGCACTGTTTGGCACATGACGTATGACCGATTCTGGCGAGGATATCGTGATGGATACCAGTCCGGGCATGAAAAAAGGAAACATGGGGCTGTGTCACAGACAAGAGTGACATTCGCAATAAAGTTCCAGGGAATAGTGAAACCACGCTATCCCGAAATCGGATTATCTGACACGTCACCAGACTTGATGACATAAAAACAAATCCCGCTTTTATGCGATGGAATAATACCCCCTTACAGGAGTGAATGAACATGAAAGCCAACATGGCATTGCCTGCAATAACCCTGCTGCTTTGTTTAATCATAGGCAACTCAAGCGTTAGCCTGGCAGGTGATTCCGGTGAAGAACGTACTATCCCTGTCATAGAATGGGGATGCTGGTCGTGTAATAAACGAGTTTTTACGTTTACTCCTGACAGTCTCGACGGAAAGATCATCCAGCACAAGGATCCCAATTATCAGCAATCAAAGTGGATTATACTAAAGACCAGAAGTCCCATAAAAAAATGCGAAAAAATGTTTGATGGGGCACACATTTTTGACAAAAAAAGAGAATTCATGACTTCCGGATATACCATTATGACACAGGCCGACAGTTTTGTGGTCATAAAAGGAGGTTCGGCCATCAAGGCACAGATCAACAAGGTTCAATGTGTGGGGTGCCAAAAAGGTGCCTATGCCTTTGCAGGTGACGATCTGGACCAATGGGGGGTTTTATCCATGAGCGAAGTGCCTGCCGTCTTTGCCATGAAATCCGGATCCAAGATAGGAACCTGTGGTAAAATAAGGCTCCCTTATGGAGGCTCTTTCTTAGGACCTCACTTGTTTGATCTAAAAGGAACTGTTTCCATGTCGTCAGATACTGTTTCACAAAATTTTGGCTCCTTTCTGTGCTCAGATTGATAGCCATACTTGCAGGAAAAACGTATGAGAACACAACTTTTTTTAATCATGTCCCTGCTTATCATGGGCATGTGCCTGGATCCGTATTGCATCTCGGCCAAACCATTAAAAGAAAAGAATACTGTTACCTCAGCGAAAGGTCTTCCATCAACCTATGCAGACTTTAAAGAGCGCTGCCATACTGTCGCCGTCACCCCTGAAGGGGCTGTCAAAATGTATTTTGACGCCGTATTCTGCTACCTTGATCCCAATCGCCGGACGGAAGCATCCAAGATGCTGCGCTATATTATGCACGCCAATGCCAACTGGGAAGGGAATCAGAGGCATGTAACATTCATACGTCGTCTGAAGGAGCCTTCCTACCACTATATATTCAGAAGTTTCGCATCGGGAACAAGTCCTGAAAATGGATACAGTATGTCACCCGATGATTATAGGCTAGTCTTTTCCAAAAAAGACCAGCAACAGGATTATATCCGCGTGTTTTTGCGTTCGTCCGGAGCAGACTCGGACCGAAGAGTATGGGTCAAGCAGTATCCTGATGGATTCTGGTATGTCATCAATAATTCAGATACGTATGCAAAAGTACGTGATCCTGCGGTCTCTGCTCTGAACAATAGCCACGATGCCGATTTCGATGTTGCTCCTCCGGCGCAACCGCAGCCTCCGGAAGATGTAACTCCTCCAGAGCAACTACAATCTTCAGAAGCAGTAACCCCTTCAGTGGCACAACAACAGCCTTCGGAAAGTGAAGAGCCTGCGATGTCTACCTGGTAGCATCGTCAAAAGGAGACAAACATGAAAAGATTCTGGATCGCACTGTGCGGCGTTCTGGGGATGGCTTTGTATGTTGGCACGGCCCACGCCGCTTTCTGGCAAGTTGTACGTGATACCCCCATACGCGAGGACGCATCCACTGATGCCAAGCGGCTGGATACAGCCCGAAAAGGCTGGATAGTGAACGACATGACCGGGAGCGGTTCCAGTCCGCAGTGGATCAAGGTGGTGGAGGTTCAGAAGCATATCGGAGATGGCATGGCCTATGCTCACCTTGTGTACAGAACTCCCGATGCGTACATCAGCGCTGCGGACGTGGTCCAAGTGGAGGATGAGAATGGAACACCTCTTAAGACGACCGGAAACACTTCTGATGCTACGGCAGCACAAGGCGTGCGTGTGGAACTTATGCCCGCACCCAAGGCTGAGGATATAGCCTCCAACGGTGCTGTGGACGAAGCTGCATTAAAAACGGCCTTGGATGTCTGGGTACAAAATTGTAATACCGTTCTCAGCAAATATGAAGGCATGGAGTCCAACAAGGCGGCAATAGAGGTGCTTGCAGGGACTGACTACGCCACCTTTACCAGTAAGGATATCCACGCGGTAGAAGACAGTGTGATACAACTCTTGGACCGCTGGGCGAAAACCCAATATGTCGGCTCCCAAGCTAGTTTAAGCACTGATGACCAGAAAATTTTTGATGTACTGGCCAGCTATTGCCTGATTCCAGGGATCGTCGAGGGCAGCCCCTTCCTCATGGCAGACCTGATCACCTTGCGCAAAAAAGTCATCTTTGATCCTCCCGTTGCCGCCTATACTGCTTATGTGAACCTGCTGGACACTCAGCCGCAAATAGTGTTCTCCGATGGCGGTTGCCGTCATTCGGTGAAAGAGATGGGAACATGGGCTACGCAGTGGGAACAATACCTGAAAACAGTGCCCGCCGACAGCTTTTATTTCATCGAAGGCAAAAAACGTTACCTTGAATTTGCAACCTACATTTTATTCAGCGACTTGCCCAACACGCCCGCCTTTCCTGACTACAACAATGGTAAGATGGAAAATGAATGGTTGGAAGAGCTGGAGAGTGTGACATTGGAGAATCCGGGTACGGAAACGGCCGCCATCATCGCGGAATTTCTTAAAAAAGTAAAAGCCAATGGCAACAAGCTTGCCCCCTTGGACAAAAAGGTTCTTTTGACCAAACTGAATGTACTCCTTGTACCCCAAACGACCGCGTCTGCCACCAAGTCGATCCCAATGGAAGAAAAGCTGCTGGGCAAGCACATGTTCTCCCTGCAGTGGATAGAAGGCCCCATGGGCGAGGCTGTTGTTTCTCGCACGGAAACGGGCGGCCTGCGTATTGATGCCAGGCAGGAACACAAAGGTGATTTTGTAACCCTGAACGGCGACGTGCGCATCCTAGATGACAAAAATTTTGTGGTCACGGGGGTTCTTGTCACACGGGTGAGCCATATTGCCGGCGGAAAGCCCTGTCCCCGCTCGGGAGAATTTACATTTCGCGTAACGAAAAACCGCAAGTACTGGCGGCTCCAGCAAATGGATAACCCCTGTGACCCCGTAGTCGATTATGTGGACGTATATTTCAAAGGACTTTAGAAGTGTTGCCATGCAATCATACCATAAACTACTTCCATAGCTCTATTCGGAAAAATTTTTGAACGATTGTGGTTATCACATAGTCATCACTGACCCCATGACGTAATGTTGAGCCTTGATTATCCTTCAAGATGACGTCGCAGCCCTTTCGAGCTCTGACAGGACAAAACAAGCAAGGAGTACAATCATGAGAATCATTAGTCACATATTGTTGAGCATGGCGGCGTTTTGCCTGCTCTGCGGAACAAGTGTTCAGGCGGCCCAGCAGAAAGAGAAAGTCTTGCTGGATACGGACATGGTCGAGATGTTCGATGACGGGGTAGCCCTCATCATGCTGGCCAATGCGCCGGGCATAGATCTGCTTGGCGTAACCTGCGTCACCGGCAACAGCTGGGTACAGGAGGGCGTGGCCTACAGCTTGCGTCATCTGGAGATCGAAAAACGCGATATTCCTGTAGTGGAAGGCATGCGCTACCCCCTGCGCCCGCATAGGCACGAACTTTTCGAGATGGAGCGCGCCCAGTTCGGCATGGGACACGACGCCTGGCTGGGCTCGCTGGGGCGGTCAGAACCTGCAAGCTGGCAGGACTTCTACAAGACGCACTATGGCAAGGAACCGCAGTTCAAGCCGCTGAAGACACATGCCGTCAATTTCATCATCGACACCATCCGGGCACACCCCCATGAAGTGACCATAGTCGCCATCGGTCCCTGCACAAATCTGGCCGCCGCCATCCGCATGGCCCCGGATATCGTGCCTCTGGTTAAGCGGGTGGTCTATATGGGGGGAGCTTTTTTCCAGCCCGGCAACGTGACTCCGGCGGCGGAGTTCAACTGGTGGATAGACCCCGAAGCCGCCCAGATAACTGTCCGCGCGCCCTTCAAGGAACAGATCGTATTCGGCTTGGACGTGTGCGAGAAGGCGGTCTTCCGCAAGGCCCATTATGATCGCCTCCTCACCAGTCTGGGCAAGAGTCCTCAGGCCGACATCCTGAAGAACACCTTCGTCGGTCAAAGCTTCGCCAAGGATCCCGCCTTCACCCATTTCGTCTGGGACGTCCTAGTGGCCGCCGCGATCATCGATCCTGACATCATCACGGCGGAGCAGACATGCGCCATCGATGTGAACACACAGTACGGTCTGTCGTATGGGCAGTCACTGGCATTTCCCAAGGTCTCTCCAGCCGGATGCTCCAAGGCCCGTATCGTAACGGATATCGATCAGGAGCGTTTCTGGAATATGGTCAATGACAAAACGTACTGGAAGTCCGCCCGCTGATAATCCTGCATGGTCAGACAGGTGAAAACGCTCTGAGAACGATTCAAAATTCTTTTAGTCTAGCCTACCACACGATATTTTTAGAGGAATGAATGTATGAAAAGACATATCATCACCTGTCTGGCCATACTTTGTATCATGCTTATAAATGCATGTGTACCCACGTTTCCCCAGTCATTCAATACTTCTCAGCTCTTCTACCCGCTTATGAACCAAGGCAGCGTGACATCATCCCCCTCCGCCCCGGCAGGGCTTCCTTCGACCTTTGCCGAGTTCAAATCACGTTGCAACTCCGTTGCCAGGAGTCCCGAAGGGGCTGTCAAAATGTATTTTGACGCCGTATTCTGCTACTTTGGTCCCAGTCGCCGGACGGAAGCATCCAAGATGCTGCGCTATATCATGCACGCTGATGCCAACTGGGAAAAAAAACAGAAGTATGTGACATTTGCACGTCGCCTGAAGGATCCCGCCTGCCACTACATATTCAGAAGTTTTGCTTCGGGAACGAGTCCTCAAAACGGCTACCGCATGTCGCCCGAGAATTATTCGCTGGTCTTTTCCGGCAAGTCGAACGAGGCCGACTATGTCCGGGTCTTCCTGATCTCATCAGGGTCTGACAGCCGCCGTATAGTCTGGGTCAAGCAGTACCAGGACGGACTCTGGTATGTCATCAACAATGCAGATACCTATATGAAGGTACGCGAACCTGCCAGCTCCCGTCCTGACAACAGTCATGACGCGGATTATGACAACAGATGATGAAACAAGAGGCGATATCATGGCTGTCCACCCTGCCTGAGAAAGTCCCTAGATGAATTGCCCCCATGATATCGCCTCTGCTTTTCCTCTGTGCGATGGGCGACCTTTAGTCCCCCTCAGACATATATGTTTTTCGCCCAAGTGCAACATCGCACCTTGATCAATTCTACAAGATTTCAGCCAGACCGTTCTGTTTCAGCCAAATGATACGCTCGACGGACAGCTCGTCCCCAGCCCGCTTTCCGTCCAAGTCACGCAGGCTCGGATCCGCCCCATGTTGCAACAGCAGACGGATGACGTCCGCATCAGGAGCGTCGTTCCGTACGGCAAGCATCAGGGGGCTGTACGCGCCAAAATCCTGCCCGCTCCGCCCATTGACGGGCAGGCCCACGGATAGCAAAAAGCGGACGGAGGAAAGGCCGCTCTGCCCTGAACAGGCGGCGTGCAGGGCATTGGAAAGGCTGGCATCGGCAGCCAGTACGTCCGCCCCCCGCTCCGCCAGCAGACGCAGGAGGACCAAGCCGTCCGCCCGTCGCGCCGCGAACAGAAAGGCTGAACAGGCGACCCCATTGCGTATGTTCACATCGGCACCGTGACGGATCAGGGTTTCCGCCACAGCAGGATTTTTGTTCGCCCGGCAGGCCATCATCAGGGCACTGTCCCCCAGCAGAGACGACCTACTATTCACATCAAGGCCACTACGCAGCAGAAAACGGATAATCTCCGGGTTCCTGTTATACTCGGCCGCCAGTAAAAGCGCATTGTCCCCCAGTCGGGCGTCGCCCCCCGGCAGAACTTGTCGGGGGTTGGCCCCGGCCTTCACCAGGGCTTCCAGAACGGCCGGATTAGGGCAGAGTGCCGCAGCCCACAAAAAGGCGGTAAAGCCATTGGGCATGGTGGAATCCGCCTTGCCTCCGGCCTGTAATGCGGCCTCCAGTTGACTGAGGGGGGCCTGGGTGGCAAGCAGGCGCGCCAGTGTCAGGGCCGGATCGGCCAGGCCGGGACCGGGGCGGGCTCCGTGCCGCAGCAAGAGCTCCACCATGCCCGGTGCGCTGAACGCATTTCCATGCGCCAGCGCCATATCCAGGGGGGTATGGCCATGGCTGTCCGTCACATCGAGCCTGACGCCCGACTGCAATGCCTCTTGCAACGCGGAGGGATCGTTCTCAAGGATGGCGGCCATGATGGCGGATCCTTCGCCACTCCAGGCCGGGCAACTCCAGAAAGACAGGCTGAAAAACAGCACCATTCCAAACGTCATAAATCTTTTTTGCATGGGAACCTCCATTGGTCGGGAGCGACATGGCAAGAGTATGGCCCACCACCCCGAAGAACGCATCCTTGCCAAAATGACGTCACAAAAAAGTTTTCATGCGGCTTGCAACGCCTTTCTCATTGTCGTGATGAGATCATCTTTTTTCAATGATGAGACATTAAAAAAACGGGACAACTCATCATCAGGATGATGCAAAAAAAAAGCGCCTTGCTAAAGTTGAGGCAGGTAAAAAAATTTTGCTCCAGTCTACCGAACAAGAGCATGTCGAAGGCTATCTCGTTTGACGTACTGTCATTACCGCTTCGCTGGAAACAGAGAACAAGCATAATGGAGGACAATATGAAACTCGGGAAATGGGCACTGTGTCTTTGTCTGTTGGGAAGTCTGTTCTTGCAGTCGCACGCCCTAGCACAAGCAAGCCCGGCAAGCAAAGGCAAGGCATCTGTTTTTTCTTTTGAGAATACTCGCCTCGGAGGCTTTTATCAGGATGATAAGAATGGTCCCCTATGGCTTGCCGCTGATATGCTGGACGGTTACCCAGCTTTTGCTCAGCTTTTGCAGCAAAATCAAAAAGACACTTCCCGTGGATTGCAGCTCGCCTCTTCTTGGAGAGCCATGCCTCGTCCCGTCCAGTCCTATCTCGGTGATCCCACACCTGTGCATCAGTATCTGACCCAAAAGGGGGTAGAGAATCCCCAGCCCCAGCTGGAGCAGGCCTATAGAGTGGATCTGGACGGGGATGGACAGGAAGAGCTGCTTATTGTGTCCCAGAATATGGTACCGGCACGGAGTCAGGGGGTGAGCTGGCAACTCGATGTTCCGCTTTTTGCGAAAAATCCTGCCCTCCCGCAAAATCCCCAAAAAGGTCAGCATTCCGTGGTCATGCTGCATGATGCCAACGGCTGGCATCTGCTGACCCAATATGTGGCTCTGAAGGACGTTGAGGCAACATGGGCCGCTCCCCGTGTCCACAAGATTCTGAACTTCGCGGATCTGGACGGGGATGGCAGCATGGAAATCCTTATGGCGGAGTATACGGCTGAATCCGTCGGCTATGCTGTATACCACTATACCTTTATTCAGGATACCAATCGGGACTTCATCACGAGGAGTACACTGAGACAGTTTTTTGCCGTGACACCCAATGAAGTGGCCCAGTTCCACATCAGTGGACGGCTGATCAGGCCTGTCAGCTATGAAGACGCCTACGGTTATCAGCTGCAGCTGGAGAACGGCATTATTCTTGATGTGGCCATGGGGCAGAACGTCCTGCCCGAATTTGCGGAAGCCAGCCCCAATTGTCTCGTGGAGATGGACTGTACGCTAGAACACTGGTCGGACGGCAAAACTTCCTCGTATAACTATTTCTATGTGCCGAATTCTGGTAAAATTGTGGCTCCGGCTGACATTTTGGTGGGGCAGGAGGGACCTGTGGCACAAACGTCCTCCACGCTCATCAACACAGTGGAAGAATTGGCCCCCGGCTTCAAGACCTGCGTCTCGCACAGCTCTTCCACTCTGGAAATGCGTGAGTGCAACGCCAATGCCATCAAGTATTGGCAAAACAGACTGGACAAAGAACTGAGTCACGCCAGAATGATGTGCAGGCAAGCCGATCGGCCTGATTCCTGCCTGGAACACCTGAACAAATCGCAGGAAGCCTGGCAGAACTATGTGGATATGATGGCGGCTTACTACGAAGAAGTAAACGGCGGCAGCGTGGGGGTGCTTGAGCAGGGGTATTTTCGGGCTGAAGCCATCAAGGCTCAGGTCCGTATTCTTGAATAATCAGGAATTCTATTTATAAAAATGGTTTACATCCTTACTAGTCTTTTGTGTCTGTTTAATCTCTATGCAAGATCAAAGAACAGCCCACAATCAATATAGAAATCTTTACGATAAGATCAATGAACATCCTTGCAAGTGATGAATCATATATATAACGACTAGAGAACTTGGCATTGAATAATGCATCTACATTCATGACTGTCTATGTAGCAGGAGGTTTCTATGCGGTTCTTCATCCTCTTTATACTATGCCTTTTTACGTATAGTCAGGCTGCAGCCGTTGAAGTGGCAAGCTCAAAAAGCGAGCTACAGGAAATGGGGATCGAAATTCAGCTTCTGAGCAGCATTGAAGGTCTGCCGTCCTGCAAAATCGGGGGAGCCTTTAATGCGGATATCGGCAAGTGGCTGCGCCTTGTGCGTGATGGAGAAGCTTTTGCACAAACCTGTGTGTATGAAGATTGGAATATTTCTCTCACGCAGACCAGCGGCCTTTCCTTCTATCAGGTGGAGTCTTCTCAAGATGGCAAAAAGCTGCTCTCCCTGCTCTCTGACCAGGGCACAACGCTGCATATTTTCCATACCAGCGGCCCCGGCCTGAAGGAGCACCGCCCGCTGGACGGAAAACTACTTTTTCTCTGGGAAGACGAAAACGGCTATTCCTACGAAACTCTTGTGGGAAAAAACGAAATTCATACCAGTAGCGAGGCGATCGGGGAACATCACTGGACGGATCTCAGGCTGGAAGAGGTGGAATACCTAGGTCTAAATGGAAAGGGAATGGCGCTTATCGGATACGGACATCTGTTTCGGACAAGGGATGGGCAGGTGCTGGACTTAATGGGCAATTGCTTTGGGGGGAACTCAAACGAACAGTGCTGGCATTGGCTGAAAAGCTTCCAAAACAAGCCGCTCCGTATCCTGTGGGGAGAGTTTGCCTTTGGTGCGGGAGGAGGCTCCACCCTTTACGAGGCCATGCCCGGCTTGGCCGAGGTCGCCGGAGCCGCCCCACACTACAGCAACAACCGCTTCGGTTTTTCTCTCTCCTGGCTGCCGGGGAATTACAACGTACTGGAAGCCGATAACGGAGACGGCGTAACGGTGCGTGACAATAAAGGCTTCACCATGCTTGCCTATGGAACTTATGGCTATATGGTCATGGGACAGAAAATGGAGGATGTGCTGATCGAACTCTCTCACGGGCTGGATGTTACCTACAGACGAATCAACGACGAAAAGAGCTGGTTTGTAGTCTCAGGCTTTGCGGGTGAGGATATTGTCTATATCAAGTGCTTTTTAAGAAATGATGCAGCCTGTATTGTCCGCATGAGCTACCCGAAGCATAAGGCAGAATTCTACGCCCCCCAAGTGGAAAAAGTGATGCAGAGCTTCAGATTCAACTAGAGTACAGTCTAAAAATGTCTGAGGCTGTTCTTGCCATGAGGACATTACTGATGTCATATTGCTTTCGATTTTTATCTATGCTGCACCCCCTCACTGCAAGCGAAAAAAGTGAAGAAAAGTTGCACTCGTTCTCATTCCAGTCCGGCGGGTATGGAACGCCCCAGAACCATCCATATCTGGCGGGATGATAATAGACAGATACTGCTGGACGTGGAGGGAGATAAAAACTACCGCACCAGAGTAGATAGAAAAGTTTTGGAAGCCTTTACCAAACTTGTACGTCAGCATCCTTTAGCCGCTTGGAACAATTTCAAGGATCAATCCTGCCACGCCTGGCTTGAAGAGAGAGATCGGGAAAGTTTTAGCCTTGTCATCATTTGGGAATCTGGAAAAAATTGATATCCACGGAACCAAGCTCAGACCTGAGGGGTTTAGGGTCTTCAAAAACGATGTTCTGTCACTATGGGATAAGGCCGTGTATCGCTTTCCCTGGCAGCCTCCACTGCAAATCAATTCAGAACATCTTGAGCTTTTTGAGTTCATAGAAAGGACATCCCCCGATGAAAACAGCTGGCTCATGTTTTCCACCCAGCAACTAGGGCAATATGTCTCCGGCATGATCTGCCGGGGGAACACATCCGCTAGCAATCGCAGCTATTATAAGGCAGAGCCGCTCTTTCTTGAAGAACTCAATTCTCTTGTAAAAGAAAATAAACTCCTTTTATGGTATGACAATGTACGACATTAATATTGAAAAATGGTCACATCGATCAACTTATACCATATGTAAATATTCATATACGACACGAATCTTTCAATAAACAAAATATAAATTATACTATATATGACGACATAGATATATTTTCCTCTCCTAAATATCAACGATATTATATCTATATTCGTAGAAATTATTAATATGCTTGAAGGCATAAACATAGCGTGAAATATCGCTATAAAACCATAGGAGGTTGACAATGTCAAAATTTTTCTACGCCATTACAATCATCTCATTTATGTCATTAATAATTTTTCCACAGTATTTATTTGCAAATAATAACACATCAGATAATATATATTGTGAAATTATATCTTGTGGCCAGAAGTACTCTATCAATAACACCCAAATAGTTATAGAAAAAAATGATAACATTATAATTTACACCTTGAAAAGAGGAAATAAGACCTCCCTTTTTGATGAAGTAATGCTACTTACCGTTGCCGAGGTATTGCCCGGTGTAGCCCAAGTCTATGGAATTACAAAAAATGGATGTAATTCTCGTTGGGGTGAAGCTAAGTTCAACGGCAAATGTTGGGTCGGCTCTGATTTTCAAATTTGTTTCACCAAGGAATAATCAGGCTGTTTGCTTCTTCCTTGTTAGAAAATGGATAGTAGAATAGGGAGCACCAGCACAACACAGGTTTGAGGCTTTATCTGACTGGGGCAAAGGAGGTACAATATCACTTTCCCCATTATTTTCTTGGCTCTTGACTAGGGTCAGGACTCGTTAATTAAGGTAGAAGAGAACAGTGACAGCAAGACAAATGGCTGAGAAAAAAGTATGGGCACAGCGGTCATATCGGGTTGCGATACGTCGCCAGTCCTTCAACTTGCTGAATGTATTTTCAATAAGATGGCGACCTTTATACAGCGTCTTGTCGAAAGGAAGTTCTTCATTTCTGGTTTTCCGCGGTGGTATGCAGACGGTTATCCCTTTGGCTTTTAGAGATTCCCGCAACCAACTCGCGTCATAGCCTCCATCTGCCAGAAATATGCTGTTATCGGGAAGCAAGTGCTGGAGAATGGCCGCCCCCTTGTAGTCGCTGACCTGTCCTTCCGTCAGCAAAAGCAGGACAGGACGCCCGTGCCCATCACAAACGGCATGAAGTTTGGAATTCAGGCCACCTTTTGTTCGTCCTATGAGGCGCGAAGAATCCCCTTTTTGAGCAGGCTTGCCGCCGTGCGGTGAGCCTTGAGGTGAGTGGAGTCGATCATCAGTGAGCCATCAAAAGACGTTTTGTTGGCCAACTCAGTGAAAATTTTATTGAAAACACCGAGTCTGCTCCACCTGATGAATCGATTGTACAGCGTTTTGTGCGGGCCGTACTCATCAGGTGCATCCTTCCACTGAAGCCCGTGCTTGATGACGTATATGATGCCGCTGACGACGCGTCTGTCATCGACACGCGGAGCACCGTGAGAACGGGGAAAGAACGGTTTGATACGCTCCAACTGGCTTTCGGAAAGATAAAACAGGGTACGCATGCGACACCTCCATGCCCTCTGCATACCCTGTTTTTGTTCCTTTGAAAATAACGAGTCCTGACCCTAGGGTGTGTCTGCAAACCTCTTATCGAAGCCAGATAAGTGAAGCAGCCAGACATACAAAGGCCGCAAAAACTTCTGCCAGCTTGTCATAACGAGTTGCAATTTTACGATATTCTTTGATCTTGTTGAAAAACGTCTCAATAAGATGACGTTCCTTGTAGAGATGTCTGTCAATGGTACGGGGATGATGGTTCGTTCTTCTGGAGGGAATAACTGCTTCACATCCCTGCTGGTGAAGCGCATCGATGAGACTCCTGCTGTCATAGCCCTTATCGGCCAGAATTGTTGTGTTATGATACTGGATTAGAAGGTTACTGGCTTGAGGATACTCGGAGTATTGTCCTGCCGTGACAGTAAAAGCCAGCAAATTACCGAGAGCATCCACCACCGCATGAATTTTGGAAGTAAAGCCGCCACGACTTCGGCCGAGAGCCTGATTGATTCCAGGGTATGTCGAGCTCCGGCACTATGCTTATGAGCATGAACGTATGTCCCATCAATCATGATGTGGTTCATGTCAGCCTGTAAGGTAAGAAGCTTAAGGATAGCAGTCAGATATCCTCTTTTCTGCCAACGCCTGAATCGGGAATATACGGTTTTCCACGAACCATATTTCTCTGGCAAAGCTCGCCATGGAGATCCGGTTCGCAGCATCCAATGTACAGCATTGAGAAAGTTTCTGACGTCACCAATCGGTCTCCCTCCACGAGGAGAACCTTCTGTTGGCAGTATGGGCTCAAGCCTGAGCCAGAGGTCTTCAGGGATGTCATAGTAGCACATTTCCCTGTCGTAACACGATGAAAACCTTACCTAACCTGACTTCCCCCTTTTCGTGAAGAGGGTTTACAGACACACCCTAGTCAAGAGCCATTGCTGTATAGACTCTCCCGTTTCTCTTCAGCAGACCCAAAACAGCTATTTTTCCGGCAGATCTCCGCCCCCGTTTACCTTTTCTTACTCCTCCAAAGTAACTTTCATCAGCTTCTATCTCACCGAACAGGCGATAACTGGGGAGATGAGAAGCAATAAGACGGCGCAAGCGTATGGATGAGGAACAGGTGACGGACCTCCATGTCTTCGGAGACTGGCGGCCCCTGCACCGGGAAGCCGTCCTGCTGGCTAGAGTCCGGGGCATCCGGGTCTGGGCCTATGAGGAAGGTTATCTGCGCCCGGACTACATCACAATGGAGCAAGGCGGTGTAAACGGCCTTTCCTCCCTGCCGAACACCAGAGAAGGCATGGCGGAACTTGCCGCCCACTGTCCGGACGTTCCCGAAGCCCGGAAAGGCGGCAATCCGCAAACCGTCAAGACATGGCGGGCCATCGCCCATTATGCGGGAACCATCTTTCTCTGGGTTTTTAAACCCACCGTCCGCAGAGCGCCAGCCGCGAGGTCTGGGGCTGGTTTCTGCGCGTGCTGAGCCGTTCCGTCCGGCGGAAGCGTTCCGCTCAGGCCCTTCGGGCCGCGTCCCGCGCCCATGCGTCGTACTTTCTCTTTCCCCTCCAGTTTGACGCCGATTCCCAGGTACGCCGCTATTCACCCTACAGCGGCATGAAGGAAGCCATTGCCTGTGTGCTGACTTCCTTTGCTCGAAGCGCCCCGGCGGATACCCATCTCATTATCCGCAATCACCCGCTGGATAACGGCCTGATCGACTATGCGGGCTTCATTGCTTCCTTTGCTGCGGCCTGCGGCATCAGTGACCGGGTGCACTTCATTGAGGGCGGCAAGGCACACCAGATGATGGACAAAAGCCTCGGTGTGGTGGTGCTGAATTCCACTATAGGGATTTCGGCTCTTCGTCAGGCCAAGCCGGTCTACTGCGTGGGAACGTCCATCTACACCAAGCCCGGCCTCGCGGTGACCAGCGCGGAAATGCCGCTGGACGCCTTCTGGAGCCATCCGCGTGGACCGGAAACGGCTGCGATTGCGGATTTCGAGCGTGTGCTCAAGACTCATGCCCTGGTCAACGGGAATTTCTATACCCGGGAGGGCATCAGCACGGCCATTGACGGGATTCTGCAAAGGCTGGGAAGGCATTAGGGGAAACACCTGTCACGCCCGTGGGGAAGACTCATAGAGAAAAAGCACCCCGATTCCTGCTACGAACAGAAATCGGGACTGACGCGGCACGTTACGCGCCCCGTACGGTTGCCATGGTCTTTTTTTTCACAGCCCTGGCCCATTGCTACAAATGGGCCGGGGCATTCTGTTATCTGGTGTTCGATACCAGCAACATTAACCATACATCTTATTGATTTCTTTTTCTATTTTTTGCAAAACTTGAAAAGTATATAAATTGGCCACTGCCCGGCCTGATTTCTCCATGCTACACAAGATTCAATCCCTTTGAGTCTGTTTTAGCCATTAGCGAGGAGAAGTTATGTTGGAGCTCTTGACCAGGAAAGAACAAGATGTCGTCAATCTGCTGATGAAAGGTATAACTCCAAAAAAAAATTGCCCGTGAACTACGTACATCGCGTAGGCTCATACATCTGCATCTTTCCCGTATCCGCAAAAAATTTTCCGTACACACAACGATAGAGATTATGCGTTGTATCGGGGAGATGATGGATTGTTCCAAGCACAGCATAAAACTTACACCTCGCGGAGCGGAAGTCTTTCGACTGTCCCTCGACGGATTCAGCACCACAAGAATCGCCCGATGTCTGAAAATCACTCGAAGCGGCGTCCGACGCCACAGAGAAAAAATGCTCATGGTAAACGGATGTAATTCCATATTGGAATTGGTTGCAAAGTATTACGGGACATACGCAGAGTAATATTCTCAAGGAGTTTTCATGGAAACTGACGGACGTACCATCATCATTTCCACGCCGGAAGAACTGTTTCCCCTTATCACGGAAGCCGTGCGACTCGCCGGTTATGAGAATGCCCGAAATACTTCTGACTGCCCGAACCAGAAGTTGCTTGCTCCCAAAGATGTGGAAAGAGAGTTCGGCATCCGCCAGAAGACTCTCGCTTACTGGCGTCAGGAATGTATCGGCCCGGCATATACGAGTTTCGGCAGGCGCGTTTTCTATGAACGCTCCGTATTGGAAGAATACATCGCCTCCGGACGCATCCAAACCTTGGACACAATCAAATGATGGATTTATCAGGCAAGCATATCCCCGATAATCGAGAGCTTTTCGCTTTCCTGGCCGGGGAACAAATGGGCATACCGCATGGTCATGGTGATGTTCTTATGGCGCATGAGCTTTTGCAGTTCCATGAGTGTGACCTTGCCGGACTGTGCCAGCCAGGATGCGAACGTATGCCGCATGGTATGCAATGTGACCATATACAGACTGTCGCAGTTTTCTGGCTCCAGACCGAGTTTTCTGACGGCGGTTTTGAAGCACGCGGGAGTTTTAGTGAAGGCCGTCTTCTTGCGGGGCTGCTGGAAGATGGGTTCCGCAGGTTTGCGCTTATACGCCTGGAGCATCCGGATCATGTCCTCAGGTACTCGGACGAAAACACGCTTGCCGCCTTTCTGAATGATATAAAGACCGCAGGCGTTAGCATCCACGTCCTGTCCACGCAGCTTGAAAATTTCCGTGGGCCGGAGGCCGGTTCGCAGGGAGAGCAGAGCCATGTCATGCAACTGGGGATGACGCTTTTCAAGGTCGTCCAGAAGGGCCTTGGCTTCCTCTCTGGTCAGGAAACGCAACCTTTCATTGTTGGCCGTCACCATTTTCCATGTACCGCCCTTGGTGGACAGCGGGTTGACTCCGCTCCACATACTCGTGGCGATAGCATGGTTTATGGCAGATCGCATGAACGAAAAGATATTGTTCACGGTCTGCCCGGCCAGCGTTTTCCGTTTCCCTGTTCTGGCTTTGGACTTGCCTGTGCTCTTTTTGGCCTTCGTATTCCCGGTAGGTGTCTTCAGAAGCTGAGCTTTGAGGGTGGAAAGAAGATTGGGCGTCAGTTCGACCACAGGCAGGGAGTGAATTTTATCCTTGAGATGCGCCTGATATTGACTATAGTGCTGGCTGACGGACTTTCCTTCGCTTTTGCCCCATGCAAGATAGGCGTCCACCAGGTCTCCGATGGTGACTTTTTCCCGTTCGACGGGGTTGACGCCGGTGACGGCAATCTCCGCAAGGAATTTTGCGCGTTCTTTTTGAACCAGAGTCGGACGGATGCCCTTACTGTGTCTGCCGACAGTTTTCCAGTGGCCTTTGCCCTGGGTGTCCGTGAAACAAAAACAGTAGATACGATCCGGCTCACCGGTTCGCGGGTCACGTTTGGCGGACTGGCGGTAGAAAACGCCCTCAAACTTGGTCTTTATGTATTTTCGGCTGGTTACGTCGCTCATGAAGAGATAATAACGACGAATTACTCAAATTGGAAGATGATTATCCATTCGTTATCCAAAATGTATTTTCCTGAAAATTTTTCTAACGATAACACATTTGATTTACTTATTATTTTAGCAATAATACTGGCAACATGTGAGGGACAGAGAGAGAGAGAGAGAGAGAGAGAGAGCTATTTTCTTAATTATATAAAGTGATTGCATATATTTTCACCTGTGGGGGCATTTTTTCGGCTCTTTTCTTGGCTAGTACCCCACATACCCGGCGGAAGCAATATGTTTTTGCCGGGGTGGCCTCCTCCCGCTCCGCGCGTTGACCCCTTGCCGGGCCTGGGCTAGGCTTGTCCCCGCCGTCCGAGGCGCTTTCCGCGGGTTTTGGTGCCTTCACCCCGCGGCTTGGAGTGCGCGCCGGCATGGGAGGAGACGCGTGGAGTCCGCATTTCCCGTCCTGGCGGGACTGCTGGGGCTGGTTCTGGGCAGTTTTTATGCAGCCTGCGCCTATGGTTATATCCACGGCCTGCCCTTTTTCCGCCCGCGTTCCGTCTGCCCGCGTTGCGGCGTGACGTTGCGCGCCAGAGATCTTGTGCCCGTGGCGAGTTGGCTTGCGTTGCGCGGCCGCTGCGCCGCCTGCGGGGGACGCATCTCCCTTTTTTATCCGCTGGTGGAAAGCGTTTCCTGCCTGTGCGCCGTGCTGCTGGCCGTGCGCTTCGGCGTGTCGCCGGCCTTTTGGGTCCAACTCGCGCTCTGCGGCGTGCTGATCACCGCTTCGGGCATTGACGCCCGCATCGCGGTGCTGCCCGATGCGCTGACGCTGGGCGGCGCGCTTGTTCTCTGTCCGCTCATGGTCTGGAGCACGGCGCTGACCTGGCGCGACAGTTGCGCGGGCGCTCTGCTGGGCTTCGCCCTGGCAGGCGGACTACATCTCTTTTTCCGCTACGTACGCAAAAAAACAGCCTTGGGCCTGGGCGACGTGAAACTCTTTCTCCTGCTCGGCGGGGTCTGCGGCTGGCAGGGCCTGCCGGGCATCTGCCTGATCAGCTCCGTAACGGCCGCTTCGGCCCTGATCCTGCTGCACCTTCGCGCCGCCGGAAATGACGGAAACGGCTCCGGCCCGAGCATCTTCGCCCGCCCTATCCCCTTCGGTCCCTTCCTTTCCCTGGGCGCGTTCACCTATCTGCTCTGGAGCGGGAGCGGCCAGTTCCGTCTGATTTTGCACTTCTAAATCCGCACAGGCGCAGGTGGCGGCGGCTTCCCGCGCTGGCCCGCGGCATGTCGCGGTTGTTCACCTCATCCCTGACCGGCTTTCAGACGTTGGAACGGGTCATTTTGTAAATGACCCGCATGTCTTTTTGAAAGAAAGCCCCCACGGAAGAAGCGCTTTTTCCGTGGGGGCTTTCGCCGAATCCGGCTTGCAAACTCAAAGGCCTGCCGCGCAGCGCGGCTTCACATTCCGAGACAAGAGCGTTTTACCGCTGAAGCGCCGCAAAAGGCGTTCCCATTCCACACGAACTAGACTACCCCATGCTCGCCCGGACGTTCGTACTTTTCCTTTTCCTGCGCCCGGACGTAGAATTCCGTATTGCCCAGAGCCAGCAGGATGGCTGAGGAAACATAGATGGACGAGGCCGTACCGATAAACACGCCGATGAGCATGGTCAGCGCGAAATCATGAATCACGCCGCCGCCCAGCAGAAAGAGGGACAGGGTCGCCACAAAGGTGGTGCCGCTGGTCAGGATCGTGCGCGAGAGGGTCTGGTTGACGCTCCGGTTGATGAGCGCGGCCAGATCCAGTTGGGGCGCGGCGCGCAGATTCTCACGCAAGCGGTCATAGACGATGATGGTGTCATTGAGGGAATAGCCCACCAGAGTCAGCAGTGCCGCCATGACGTTGAGGTCGATTTCCACATTCATGATGGAGAGCAGGCCCGCCGTGATGAGCACGTCGTGCAGCAGGCCCACCACCGCTCCCAGCGCGAAGTTGAGCTTGAGGAAAAAGCAGACCACCATGGCGATGGCCAGAGCCGTCATCACCAGCCAGCCCATGCTCAGGCCGGTGAAGCCCAGCACGTACATGCCGCCCCAGAGAGCCGCGGCCATGATGGCGCCTGCCATCCAGCGCTGCTCGAAACGGCCGGAAATGTATACGGCGATGAGCAGCACGGCGTAATACAGGGCGCTCAGAGCCTTGTTGGTCAAGTCGTCGCCCACCTTGGGCCCCACCACTTCCAGACGCTGGATCTCGGCCGCGTTATCCGGAAAGGCCGAGGCCAGGGCATCGACCACATTGGTGCGCAGGGCCGAGGCGTCGGCGTTTTCCGCACTGGAAAAGCGTAGCAGATAGTCCCGCCCGCCCTCGCCGAAACGCTGGGTGGTTATGCCGGGCAGGGCCGGGATATCCAGGCTTTTCTTGAGCGCCTCGTCATTGACGGGCTTGTCGAACTGCACCTGGACAATGACGCCGCCCGCGAAGTCGATGCCCATCTTGAGGCCGTTGCCCCACAGCGCCGAGGCCAGACCGGCCAGCAGCAAAACGATGGAAATGCCGTAGGACCAATGCCGCCAGCCGATAAAATCTATATTGGTATCATGCTTGATAAATGCAAAGCCCATGATGGCCTCCCCCGCTAGATGCTGATGCCCTTGGGGCCGCAGTGGCGCGCCCATTCCTCAAAAATGGCCCGCGACACGAAAATGGCCGTGAACATGGAGGCGATGATCCCCAGGGAGAGCGTCACCGCGAAGCCCCGGATGGGGCCGGTGCCGAACTGGTACAGGATCACCGTGGCGATGATGGTGGTCAGGTTCGAGTCGGTGATGGAGATGGCGGCGCGGTCAAAACCCGCCTTGACCGCCGCCAGCGGCGACAGCCCCAAGCGCAGTTCCTCGCGTATTCGTTCGTAAATCAGCACGTTGGCGTCCACGGCCATGCCGATGGTCAGCACGATACCCGCGATGCCCGGCAGGGTCAGGGTGGCCCCGAAAGCCGCCATGCCCGCCATGACCATCAGCATGGTGAAGCAGAGCATGCCGTCGGCGATAAGGCCGCTGAGGCCGTAGTAGATGGCCATGAACAGCACCACGGCGGCCGCGCCCACCAGGGCTGCGCGCACGCCGCTGTCGATGGATTCCTGCCCCAGAGAGGGGCCCACGCTGCGTTCTTCCAGCACCGAAACCGGCGCGGGCAGGGAGCCGGCGCGCAGCACGAT
The DNA here is from genome assembly GCF_009696265.1 of Desulfovibrio porci. Lineage (NCBI taxonomy): Bacteria > Pseudomonadati > Thermodesulfobacteriota > Desulfovibrionia > Desulfovibrionales > Desulfovibrionaceae > Desulfovibrio > Desulfovibrio porci. The sequence goes on along the minus strand of NZ_VUMH01000008.1, from coordinate 75,147 downwards.
GGCCAGGTCCTGGGCCTCGGCGGTGGTGAAGTTGCCGGAAATGCTGGCCCGGCCGCCGCCGATGCGCTCGCGGATCACCGGCGCGGAGTAGACCTTGCCGTCCAGCACGATAGCCATGCGGCGGCCCACGTTTTCCGTGGTGACCCGCTCGAAAATGCGCGCGCCGCGGGTATTGAAATTCAGGGTGACGTAGGCCTTGTTCATCTGGTCAAAGGCGGGCCGGGCGTCGGCCACATCCTCGCCGGTGAGCATGGCGTCCTTTTCCACGGCGATCTGGCCTTCCTTCTTCTGGCCGCCCGGCGTGTTCTCCAGCAGGGGCAGGGAAACCACGCCCGTGGGCAGCACGGCCTTGCCGGGGTCCACGTCGTCGCGCACCAGATGAAATTCCAGATGGGCCGTCTGGCCGATGATCTGCACGGCGCGGCGCGGGTCGGAAATGCCGGGCAGCTGCACCTGAATGCGGTTCCCGGCCTGCTTGCGGATGTCCGGCTCGGCCACGCCGAACTGGTCGATGCGGTTGCGGATGGTGCGCAGGGCCTGATCCAGGGCCATGTTTTCCAGACGCGTCACTTCCGCGGCCGTAAAGTGGGCCACGTAGCGCAACTGGCCGGATTCGCCCTTGCGCGGCTCGCCCACGGACAGTTGCGGGAAGTGGCGGCTGAGAATTTCCTTCAGCTTGTCCTCATTTTCAGCGCGCGGCAGTATAAACTCCAGCGCTGTGCCGCCCACCACGCGGGGCCGCAGCACCACGACCTTTTCGTCCTGGGCCAGACGGCGCAGGTCCTGCCCGGCCAGAGCCAGGGAATTGCTCACGGCCTTGGCCACATCGACGCCCAGCGTCAGGTGGATGCCGCCCTTGAGGTCAAGACCAAGGTTGATCTTGTTGGACGGCAGAATGCGCTCCAGAGCCGACCCGATGCCGGGCACGCTCGGCAGCGCGTAAACAAGGCATGCCAGAAACACCACTACCGCAATGGACAAGCGCCAGCGCAGACCCATCGTACACCTTCCGCAAAAAGGACTTGCCCGCGCTGTGCGCGGGCGGAATATCTGCCCCGGCAAGCCGCCCGGCGGCCGAAAAGGCCGCGCCGCCCTCAGGGGCGGCTTGCGCGGCCAACGGAACAGTCAGACCCAGATTTGCTTTGAGATTGCAGTCAATTTCAAAGCCCGCGCCGTCTTTGGCCTGCGGGAAAAACGCGGTTTTTCCCCGGCTTCAGACGCGGGCGTCGGCTTTCGCCGACGCCGGAGCAGACGATATTTCAATATCGCATGCCCCCGACGCGAAAACACCCGACAGGGGCTTATTTCTTTTCTTCGGCCTTGGCTTCCTTGCCGCCCCGGGCCGGCAACAGACCGCCGATAGCCGCGCGGGAAATACGCACTTTGGCTTCGCCGGATTCCAGCAACACCTGCTCGTCGTCGATCTCAAGGATGCGGCCGATGAGCCCGCTGGAGGTCACCACATGGTCGCCCCGTTTCAGTTCGGTCAGCATCTGCTTGTGGGCCTTGGCCCGCTTCTGCTGGGGACGGATCAGCAGGAACCAGAAAATGACGAACATCAGGATCAGCGGCAGGAACTGCATCAGCATGTCCGTGCCGCTGGCGGGAGCTCCGCCGGCTTGGGGCGTGCCCATGGCAAAAGCTACGGATTCAAACAAAGCGCACCTCCATTCAGGTGTGGATGAGGCCCCGGCGCGCGCGGCGCGCCCGCGCGGGCGGCCGCCGCCCCGGAGCCGGGTTGGCGAGATAACAGCGCGTTGTTATAGCCCCTGCGGCGTGAATTTGCAAGCCTTTGTGGCTTCGGCAGCCTCTTGCGCGAAGGATACGGCCAGCGCCGCAACCTTTTCCCGGCTTTCCCTGTGCATTGTGGGCAAATGGCCGCCGTGCGGGCTGCGCACGCGCAACAGGTGCAGGTGCGTCACCGGCGCGGCGCTGCGCCGCGCCAGATAAAAGGCGTTGTACGGGCGGCAGCTCATGTCGCTGCGCAATTGCACGATGCAGAGCGGCGCGCGGATCAGAGGCAGGTCGCGACGGATGGCGGGCAGGGCGCGCTCCACCTCCGCGAAATGTCGCAGGCAGCAGATTTCCTCATGCCCCTGCCAGGGGGCCACGGCGCGGGAGGCCGGATCGCGCGGGGGCACGCGCAGCACGGGCCGCAACCGGGCCTGGAGGGGCAACAGGAAAAAGCGCCAGCTCACGGCGAAGAAGGGGAAATATTTGTGAAAAAACAGCGGAGTGGCCAGGGCCAGCAGGCCAGCGGGGGGCGGAAGCTCGCCGCGCGCCGCCGCCTGGGCCACATCCAGCGCCAGAATGCCGCCCAGCGAATAGCCCGCCAGCAGGACGGGACCCTCCCCGCTCAGACGGGCGTATTCCGTGCGGGCGAAGGCCCGCCACTGGGCGAAGGAGGAAGCCAGGTAGGCTTCTTCCGTGCCGCCGTGGCCGGGCAGGGCCGGAGCGTGGGCCGCAAAGCCCGCCGCCGCCAGGGCGTCGGCCAGGGGCAGCATTTCAAACGGGCTGCCGCCGATCCCGTGCAGGAGCAGACACTGCATGAAGCCTCCTTTCAGGGTCTTGCCTCTCCGGCCCGCAGGCGTTACCTAATCGTTTCACGCTGTCCGCACTACCTCTTAACCGACCGGGATTATTCATGCAGCACTGCCACACGCTTCTCCACGCGGGCATCCTCGTCACGCAGGACGTGCAACGCCGCATCATTGAAAACGGCTCCCTGGCCATCAATCAGGGCATGGTGGCCGCCGTGGGGACGCGCGAAGCGCTGTCCGCCGCCTGGCAGGCCGAACGGGAGCTTGACCTTGGCAGGATGCTCGTTCTGCCCGGCCTCGTCAATGTCCACACCCACGCGGCCATGACCTTTCTGCGCGGCTTGGCCGACGACATGCCGCTTATGGACTGGCTGCGCCGGCGCATTTTTCCGGTGGAGGCCAAGCTCACCCCGGAGATCGTCCGCCTGGGCAGCCTGCTGGGCTATGCGGAAATGCTGCGCACCGGCACCACGGCCTGCATGGACATGTATATTTTTGAAGAGGCTGTGTTCGAGGCCGCGCGCACGGCCGGTCTGCGCTGCGTGGGCGGCGAGGCGGTCTTCGCCTTTCCCTCGGCGGCCTGCGCCGGTCCCGAGGCGGCCCTGCAGGCCACCCGCGCCCTGGCGGAGCATTGCGTCGGCGACGACCGGCTGCGCGTGGCCGTCAACCCGCACAGCGTCTACACCACCACGCCCGAAATCCTCGCGGCCTGCCGCGACCTGGCCGGAGAACTGGGTCTGCCCCTGCACATTCACCTTTCGGAAACCCGTGAGGAAACGGAACTCTGCCTCAAGAATCACGGCAAACGGCCCGTGGCCCTCTGCCGCGATCTGGGCCTGCTGGACCTGCCCTGCACTCTGGCCCATGTGGTGGACGCGGACGAAGAGGAATTGGACATTCTGGCCCGGCACAAGGCTGTGGCGGCGCACAATCCCTCTTCCAACATGAAGCTGGCCTCGGGCGTGGCCCCGCTGCCCGCCATGCTGGAACGGGGTCTGGCCGTGGGCCTGGGCACCGACGGTCCGGCCAGCAACAATCAATTGAACATGTTCACGGAAATGGGCCGGGCCGCCCTGCTGCACAAACTGGCCGGGCATGATCCCACCCTGCTGCCCGCGGCGCGGGTGCTGGATATGGCCACCCTGGGCGGAGCCGCGGCCCTGCACGACGCCCGCCTGGGTTCTCTGGAGCCGGGCAAGGCGGCGGACTGCGTGGCTCTGGATCTTTCCTCGCCCAACCTTCAGCCTCTGTATAATGTTGTCTCACAGACGGTTTACGCGGCCACGGGCCTGGAAACGCGCATGACCATGGTGGGAGGTGAAATTCTTTATCAGGACGGGCGCTTCAGTCGCTTCGACTACGACGCTCTCTGCCGGGAAATGAGCGACCTGCGCTCTTTTGTGCTGCGCGCCGCGGGTCTTGCGGGATAACGCCCGGCGCCGGGTCGCGGATCCGTTCGGGGCGGACAGCGCGAGAGAAAGCGCTTCCGCTTCGGGTTTTCTGTCTGTTGCGGTTATTTTGTAAAATCCGCCTTGCCCGTACGAAAAAATCGCCAATTTTGCAAAATTCCCGCACCCCCAGCCCCCGCCGCCTCCCGGCTACGTCGGGTGTGTTCGCAGGAATTAGGCATGATGGCCACGCCCGCATAGAACCTCCACTCTGAAAGCCCGGTCTTCCCTCTTGACAGCGGCCCGCATCAGCCTATACTAATCCACTCTCAGTCCGACGGCCCCTTGGAGCTGTCGGCGGAACATACGAAAAATTCGGGGCGCTCCGGCGCATGGAGGTTTTGCTATGAGTCCTCTGGAAAATGCCACCAAGACCGCTGAAGGCGTGGTGGTCAACGGTTTTGTCATTTCCCCTGTGGTGGAACAGTGCTCCGGCTGTGACCGCGTGCGCGAATTCGACGGCGAACAGTTCTGCTCCAGCTATCCCAACCCCGCCAGTAAATGGGTCGGCGGCCGGTGTAACTTCGCCACCCACGTCAAGGCCCAGACGGCCGCCGCGGCCAAGGTGAACCCGTTGAAGGCGTCGAAGCGCGCCGCCAAGGGCCGTTAAACACTATCGGCATTCAATCTTTTTTGCCGCCGACAGCGTCAAGTTTCGCTTTTTATTCCGGTCGAGTACTATAAGAGTACACTCCCTTCATAAAAAGCTTATTTTCCTTGTCGGCGACAAAAAATTTTTGAATGTCGACAGTGTTTGAAAGCATTTTTTCAAGAGGCTGCGCAAGCGGCCTCTTTTCCTATTGTCGGACAAAATTATGGAACATCAGGAACTGGACGGTCTGCTGGCCGGATTGGCGCAACGGGACGAGCGCGTGGTGGAATTGCAGAGCGCGCTCACGGCCTGCAAGGCTCTGGGGCCGGACAACGGCGGCCGGGGCGAGCTGGCCAAGGTCCGGCTGATCACGGGCTGGCTGGAGGCCTGCGGCGTGCGCGATCTGCAACGGCTGGACGCGCCGGACGAGCGCGTGCCGGACGGGCTGCGCCCTAACCTGGTGGCCCGCCTGCCCGGTGCGGATTCCCGCACGCTCTGGCTTTTCGGCCACACTGATGTGGTGCCGCCGGGCGACCCCGCCGCCTGGACTTCCGACCCCTGGCAGGTCCGGCGCGAAGGCGACTGGCTTTACGGGCGCGGTGTGGAGGACAACCAGCAGGCCATCGTCAGCATGCTCCTGCTGGCCGAAGAGCTGCGACGGCAGGAGGTGACGCCCGCGCTGAGTCTGGGGCTGGTCTTCATGGCGGACGAGGAATCCGGCAGCGATTACGGCCTGGCCCACATGCTGGAACGCTCCCCGGAGCTGTTCAGGCCCGAGGACCTTTATATTGTGCCGGATGCGGGTTCGCCGCGCGGCGACCTCATTGAAGTGGCGGAAAAAAGCCAGCTCTGGCTCAAGGTGCGGACCATCGGCGTCCAGTGCCACGCGTCCACCCCGCACAAGGGCCGCAACGCCTTTGTGGCCGGCGCGGACATGGTCCTGGCCTGCCGGCAGGGTCTGTACGCCGCCTTTCCGCAGGAGGACGCGCTGTTCAAGCCGCCCTGCTCCACCTTTGTTCCCAGCAAGCACGACGCCAATGTGCCCAGCGTGAACATCCTGCCCGGCAGCGACGTTTTCTACCTGGACTGCCGCCTTTTGCCGGACGTGCCGCAGGAAGCCGTGCTGGCCGAAGCCCGGCGGCTGGCCGCCGCAGTGGCCGCGCGCCACGGCGTGGAGATCACGGTGGATGTGGAGCACGCCCAGCCCGCCTCGGCCGCTCCGGCAAACAGCCCCGTGGTGCGGGCGCTGGAGCGGGCCGTGGAACAGGTTTACGGCGTGCGGGCCCGGCCCGTGGGCATCGGCGGGGCCACGGTGGCCGCGCTGCTGCGCCGCAAGGGACTGCCCGCCGCGGTCTGGGCCTGTATCCAGAATACCTGCCACCAGCCCGATGAGCGCGCTTCCATCAGCGCCGCCCGCAAGGACGCCCAGGTGTTCGCCCATATCCTCATGCAACGGGACGCCCATGCCTGACGCCGGTTTTGACTGCATCATCGCCGGCGGCGGCCACGCCGGTTCCGAAGCCGCCGTGGCTCTGGCCAAGCTGGGTTTCAGCGTGCTGCTGGTCAGCGGCAATCTGGACCGGCTGGGCTACCTCTCGTGCAATCCGGCCATCGGCGGCCTGGCCAAGGGTCACATGGTGCGCGAAATCGACGCCCTCGGCGGCATGATGGGGCTCTGGGCCGACGCGGCGGGCATTCAGTTCCGCACCTTGAACATGAGCAAGGGCCCGGCCGTGCGCGCCACGCGCGCCCAGATCGACCGCGAAGCCTATCAGCGCGCCCTGAAAAAGACGCTTTACGCCACGCCCGGCCTGCGTCTCTGGCAGGATACGGTCACGGACGTCATCACGGCGGCGGGCCGCGTCGCGGGCGTGCGCACGGCCCAGGGGCTGGAGTTCGCGGCCCGGCACGTGCTGCTGACCACCGGCACCTTTCTGGACGGACGCATCCACATCGGCCTGACCAATCTGCCCGGCGGCCGTCTGGGCGACGCTCCGGCTCTGGGCCTTTCCGACAGCCTGCGCGCTCTGGGTCTGGAACTGGGCCGCCTGAAAACCGGCACCACGCCGCGCCTGCTGCGCGCCTCCATTGATTTTTCCCGTCTGGAGGAACAACGCGGGGACATGCCTCCGCCCGCCTTCAGCTTTCACGGGCCCGGTCCGGTTCTGCCGCAGGTTTCCTGCCACATCACCTGGACCACAGCCCGCACCCACGAAATCATCCGGGGCGGCTTCGACCGTTCGCCCCTGTTCACCGGCGTGATCCAGGGCGTGGGCGCGCGCTACTGCCCGTCCATCGAAGACAAGGTGGCCCGCTTCCCCCAACGGGAGCGGCACCAGATTTTTCTGGAGCCGGAAGGCCTGGACAGCGCGGAGGTGTATGCCAACGGCATTTCCACCAGCCTGCCTCTGGACGTGCAGATGGCCATGCTGCGCAGCATCCCCGGCCTGGAGGGGGTCGTCATGGCCCGGCCGGGCTACGCCATCGAATATGATTACGTGAACCCCGTGCAACTGCGCCCCACCTTCGAAAGCAAGGCCGTGCCGGGCCTCTGGCTGGCCGGGCAGATCAACGGCACTTCCGGCTATGAGGAAGCGGCGGCGCAAGGCCTCTGGGCCGCCCTGAACATCGCCTGCGCCGAGAAAAATCTGCCGCCTTTCGCGCCGGGCCGGGACGAAGCCTACATGGCCGTGCTGGCGGACGACCTGGTGACCCTGGGCACACAGGAGCCCTACCGCATGTTCACTTCCCGCGCCGAGCACCGCCTGCTCCTGCGCGAGGACAATGCCGACGCCCGCCTGACCCCGTTGGGCCGCGGCTTGGGCCTGGTGGACGACGCGCACTGGCGCGTTTTTTGCATAAAACGGGACAACGCGGAACGTCTCAGAAAACGGCTTGAGGAAACACGCATTCCCACCGACAGGCGGGAGGCGGACCGCGACCAGGCCCTGCTGCCGCCGGGCCGCAGCCTGGCGGAAGTGCTGCGCCGTCCGGATATGGATCTGGAACGGCTGGCCGCCGCGCTGGCGGACGCGCCGGGGCTTTCCCCGGTTCCGGGAGCGGAACTGGCCGACGAACTGGCGCGTTGCGGCCGGGCCGTCTGCGAAGGCGTACAGACGGACATTAAATACGCCGGCTATCTGGAACGCCAGCGCGCGCTCATCGAGCGTACGGCAAAACTGGAGTCCACGGCCTTGCCCTCGGATTTGGATTATGCCAGAGTGGCGGGACTCTCCCGTGAAGTGGAAGAAAAGCTCAGCCGTGTGCGCCCCCTGAACCTGGGGCAGGCCGGCCGCATTTCCGGAGTGACTCCGGCGGCGGTGGCCTGTCTGGAAATACATTTGCACAAACTGGGGCTCTTGCGCCCGGCCCGGCGGCCACAGCCCCGGAACGGCGTCTCTTCATAATCTCAGCCGGAACACGCGACGTTGCGTCATGTTGTTCCATCGGAATTTACGCGCAAATTCCGGCAGCGGTTCAGGCGTGACACATATTCTGGATTATACTCCGGTGGCCCCACAATGAGCACAGAAGAATACATTTTGATCTTTGGCGGCCTTTTTGTGGCGCTCTGCTTCCTGCTTGTCTGTCTGAACGGGCGATTGCAGAAAATCAGACAGGAGAAGCGCCGCAAAAACGTGATCCGCCAAATGCTCCAGACCGCCCAGGAACAGAACGAAATTTTCGATCTGAAAGTGCTGGACAATGAGACCAACAAAAAAGGGCTCTCCGCCACATTGCTCCAGCAGGACGCCGCAAGCCTGGATATGGAAGTGCTGGCCTACGTTTCCAAAGAATGGACGGGCACCCCGGTGGACGTCTATTTTCGCGTCAGCCTGCCGGAAGGCCCCATTTTTTACAAATTCCGCTCCGCCATCCAGACGGTGGAGGCCGGACGCGAAAAATCCCGTATCGGCATCGCCGCGCCCACGGATCTGGAAGTTGGACAGAAACGCAATTTCATCCGCGTCAAACCTCACAAAGAGGCGGTGCGGGTCATCGGCGTCTGGTCCATTGAACCGGGCAGGCCCATTCCCCGCACCACGGGCGAAATCGGCCGCCCGGTCATGCACTACAAGCTGGGCATGAAGAACGAACCCGTACAGGTGGAAAACGTCTCCGCCACGGGCATGGCCCTGCGCTTCCAGATGGAAGATGCGGAAACGCGGCCTGTTGACCTGGACAAAGGTTCGCAGCTACTCTGTCTTGTCATCTATGCCATGGATAAAAAAGGCGAGAAGCTCGTCACGTTCTGGTGCACCTGCGAAGTCATCAACGCCCGCACGGTGGAGGGCCCCGCGCCCGCGCTGATTCTGGGGGTGGAGTTCACCAACTGGGCCGTGCTGGAACAGGGCAAAGCCGAGATCCACTGGTTCCACAGTTCCCCGTCCCGAGGGGTGGGGCCCATCACCCAGTGGGTCATGCGCATGGATATGGAACAGCGCAAACTGCTCTGAGGACGTTTTCGCATTGAAAACGCCGTTTTGCCCGGCCGCGCGACGCCCGCGTCCCGGCCGCGCGAAACCTGAACCCGCAGATCCGCGCCCAAACAAGGAGGTTATTTTGGACGGAGGCTCCGACGGTCATAGTACCATCTGGTCGCGCCTGAGCAGATTTTTCGGGCACGACGACGAAGAATCCCTGGAAAAAGCCATTCTTGAAGCCAGAGCCGAAGGCGAGGTCGAACCGGACGAAGAGTCCATGCTGCTGGGCATCCTGCGCTTCAACGATCTTCAGGTGCAGGACACCATGATTCCCCGCACCGATATCGACTGCGTGCCCGACGACATGCCCCTGCCCGAGGTGGCGCGCGTCATCGTGGATTCCGGGCACTCCCGCATCCCCGTGTACAAAGACACCCGCGACAATATGGTGGGCATCCTGCACGCCAAGGATCTGCTGCGCTGTCTCATCGAACCGGCCGGGGAGCATCCTCCGGTGGCGGCGGTCATGCGCGAACCCTTTTTCGTGCCGGAAACCAAGCCCATCCGCACCCTTCTGCAGGAATTCCGCGCCCGCAAGCAGCATATCGCCATCGCCCTGGACGAATACGGCGGCACCTCCGGCCTGATCACCATTGAGGACGTGCTGGAGGAAATCGTGGGCGACATCGAGGACGAGCACGACACTCCCCGCCAGGAGGACATCCGCCCCCTGGGCGACAATGTCTACGAACTCACGGGCCGCGCCCTGCTGGAAGACCTGGAGGAACTGGGCGTGGACCTGGTTTCCGACGAGGTGGACACCATCGGCGGCTATCTGAGCATGGAAGCCGGGCACGTGCCCGGCCCCGGCGAAACCTTCACCCTGCACGGCTGGACCTTTACGGTGCTGGACGCGGACAAGAAGCTGATCCGTCTGCTGCGCATGGAACCCGCCGACAGGGCCGCGCAGGACACGGACGCCGACGGGGACAATGCCTGAACATGAATATGACGCGCACGCGCCCCCTGCCGCCGCTTCGGGATCTGTGCTGGGGGCTGGCCGGAGCCCTGGCCCTCTGGCTGGGTTTTCCCAATGATCTGCTGAGCCTGCCGCCTCTGGTCCTGCTCTGGCCCGTAGCCCTGGCCGTGCTGGGTCTGCGCGCGCCCGGCCGCATGGCGGCCCTGCGCCGGGGCTGGCTGGTCAGTCTGGCCGGAGGCACGGCGGTCCTCTACTGGCTGACCCTGCCCGTGCACAATGTGGGCGGCCTGCCCTGGCTTCTGGCCGTGCCTTGCGCCCTGTTCATCGCGTCCTGTCTGGCCAGCGCGGGCGGTCTGTTTTCCCTGGCCGCATATCTGCTGCGCGCCCGGCCGCCGCTGACGCTGGCCCTGCTGCTGGCCCTGCTCTGGTATCTGCTGGAGGCCTGCTATGCGCTGGCTCTGGGCTTTCCCTGGCTGCCTCTGGCCGGAGCTCTGGCCGTCTGGCCCCAGCTGATCCAGGCCGCCGACACGCTGGGCGCATACGCGCTGGGAGGCTGCTGGCTGCTGGCCGCCCTGCTCTGCCTCTTCAGCCTGCCGTCGGCAACGCAACGGCATTTTTTTCCGCGCCGTCTGGCCGCCGGTCTGGGGCTGGCCGCGCTGTTGCTGGGCTACGGGGCCTGGCGGCTGGACGCCCATCCCTTTCAGCCCGCGCCCACAGGACCGGACAGCATGGCCGTGCTTTTTGTGGAAGGCAATGTGGATCAGAACCGGAAATGGCTGCCCGCCTTCCAGCGCCAGACAGTGGAGCTCTATCTGAGCCTGACCCGCGCGGGCCTGGCCGCGCGGACCGTCGCTGATACGGGCACGGGCCAGGGCGCGGACAAGGCTTCGGATCCGGACGCCAGGCCGCTCATCGTCTGGCCGGAAACCGCCCTGCCCTTCTTTTTTGAAACCAAGCCGCGCCTGGCTGTCCTGGTGCGCGACATGGCGCTGACGGCTCACAGTCCCCTGCTTTTCGGCGCGCCGGGCGTGGAACGACGGCCGGGACAGGCCGAACCGGCCATCTTCAACCGGGCTTTTCTGCTGGGTCCCGACGGCGAGACCGTGGGCTATTACGACAAGGAACATCTGGTGCCTTTCGGCGAGTACCTGCCGGAATGGCTGAACTGGGGCTTTCTCCAGGCTCTGCTTCAGGGCGTGGGCGTCTATGAGACGGGCACGGCCACGGCCCCCCTGCGTCACGGCAATCTTGCCCTGGGCATGCTCATCTGCTATGAAGGCATATTCCCTTGGCTTGCCCAGGCCCGCGTGGCGGACGGGGCCAATATTCTGACGGACATCAGCAACGACGGCTGGTTCGGGAACACCCCGGCGGCGCGGCAGCATCTTTACCTGACCGTGCTGCGCGCCCTGGAGCAGAACCGCTGGATTCTGCGCGGCACCAACACCGGCATTTCCGTTGTGGTGGATCCGCGCGGGCGCGTGACCGCGCGCGGCGGCCAGTTCCGGGCCGGAACCCTTTGGGCCAGGGCCGGATTGACGACCGCGCCCAGCCCCTACCACCGCCTCGCGCCCTGGCTGCTTCCTTCGGCGGTTCTGCTTTTCTGCGCGCTGCTTGCTTTCGGTTCGCGCGGGGCGCAAATTTCCGCCTTCTCCGGCACTTCCGGGAAAAGCAAGCCGGGCCCTTCACCCTCAACCCCACAGAATTGACCATGTTGCATCTCAGTGATCTGCGCGCCGCCTGTCAGCCCTTGTCCCAGCGTTTCGACAACCTTTGGGGGCGTCTTTGACGTCGCTGCCAGCGAACAGCGCCTGCGCGACATAGAAGCGGAAATTTCCCGCCCCGGCGCCTGGGACAAGCCCGAGGCCCTGACTCCCATTCTGCAGGAAAAAAGCCGTCTGGAAGACGAGGTGGGCCGTCTGAACCGCCTCAAAACCTGCCGCGACGACATGGAGGAATGGCTGGCCCTGGCTTTGGAAAACGAAGACCAGGAAGCCCTGGAATCCCTGGAGCAGCAGCAGCGGGAGCTGGCCGCCCTGCTGGACGAGACCGAGCTGGTGATGCTGCTCTCGGCCGAAGAGGACAGCCGGGACGCCATTCTGGAAATCCACCCCGGCGCGGGCGGCACCGAATCCCAGGACTGGGCCGAAATGCTGCTGCGCATGTACACCCGCTGGGCCGCGCGCCGCAAATACGCCGTGGAGGAAATGGACTTTCTGCCCGGCGACGAGGCGGGCATCAAGAGCGTGACCCTGCGCATCTCCGGACCGCACGCCTTCGGCTTTCTGAAGAGTGAACGCGGCATCCACCGCCTGATCCGCATTTCGCCCTTCGACGCCTCGGGCCGCCGGCACACCTCCTTCGCTTCAGTGGATGTGATCCCGGACGCGGGCGGCGACATCCAGCTGGATATCAAGGAATCGGATCTGCGTTTCGACATCTTCCGCTCCAGCGGGCCGGGCGGCCAGAGTGTGAACACCACCAGTTCCGCCGTGCGCGTCACCCACTTGCCCACGGGCATTTCCGCCCAGTGCCAGAACGAGAAATCGCAGCATCACAACAAGGAGACGGCCCTGCGCGTCCTGCGCGCCCGCCTTTACAATCTGGAATTGCAAAAGCGCGAGGCCGAGCGCCAGGCCGAATACGCCGGCAAGGACGCCATTGCCTTCGGCAGCCAGATCCGCACCTACACCCTTCAGCCCTACCGTCTGGTCAAGGATCACCGCACAGGTTCGGAATCGGGCGACGTGGATGCGGTTCTGGACGGTCAGATCGACCAGTTCCAACACGACTACCTCTTGTACCGCCATGAGCAAAAACGCTGAATTTGAGGCCCTGGCCCGCGAACTGAGGGCCCTGCGGGAGCATGCCGCCTGCGGCGACGCCGGAGAACAGCCGGACAATGCCATGCTGGTGGTCCGGCTGGTACGCGGCCTTTCCCGACAGCGCTGGCAGGACTTCTGCCGCGCTTTTCCCCTGAGCCAGTGGTGCGCCCTGCCCATGCCTGACGCCGCCCCGGAGGCGCACGTGGCGGATCTGCGGGCCGACATACAGCAACAGCCGCCGTCGGCCATGCCGCCGGATGCCCTGGTAGGAACGCTGAGCGCCGAACTGTTCACGGCCCAACTGGAGCGCGAACTGTTGCGCCAGGCGCGCAACGGCGGGGATCTCAGCCTGATCTGCGCGGCCCTCTCCGAACGGCGGCGGCTGTGCGTGGCTTTGGGCGAGGGCACGGTGAAACGCCTGGAAAGGCTGCTGGCCGAAACCCTGCGCGACAATCTGGACGTCTGCGACAGTCTGGGCGGCATGGCCTCCGGGCGCTACGCGGCGCTGTTGCCGGGCATGGGTCTGCTTAAAGCCCGGCGTCTGGCCGAGCGCCTGCAAGCCGCCTTCGCGGAGCAGGCCCGGCCGCTGTTCCCCACCGGCGGCATTTCGGCCGGGGCCGGGGCGGGCTGCGCCCTGGGCATCGTCTGCGCGGGCCAGGGCGCGCCGGAGCGCGCCTCCGATCTCCTGGCCAGAGCCGCCGCGGCCCTGAACGCCGCTCTGGAACAGGAAGACGGCTATATCCATCAGGAAACGCCCACATCTCTGGGCGAGCGGACCACCCTGGTCCATTCCAGTGAAAAACGCTTTCTCTTTTTCGGCGGAGAATAATTATGAACAGCACCTTGAGCGTTGCCGTGCTCAGCGGCAAAGGCGGGGTCGGCAAGACCAATATTTCCCTCAACCTGGCCTGCGCGCTCTACCAGGCGGGTTTCAAAAACCTGCTCATGGACTGCGACATGGGCCTGGCCAATCTGGACGTGCTGCTGGGCATCACCCCGGAGGGAAACCTTCAGAACGCCCTGCTGGGCGAAGCGCGCCTGAACGATGTGCTGTATCCCGTGGAGCCCAAGGGCTTTGACGTGCTGCCCGCGGCCTCGGGCGTGCCCGAGCTCAATGATATGAGCCCGGACCTGCGCGACCTGCTGCTGGAACGCCTGGAACCGGTGCTCGGCGGATATGATTTCGTCTTCATGGATCTGGGCGCGGGCATTTCCGAAACGGTGCAGACCTTCGCGGCCATGGCCGCGGTGCGCATCGTGCTCATCACGCCCGAGCCCACCTCGCTCACGGACAGCTATGCCCTGATCAAGGTGCTCAACAACCGCTTCGGCATGCGCGATTTCATGGTCATGGTCAATCAGGCGAGCTCGGCCAAGGAAGCGCAAGGCGCTTTTGAAAAGCTGAACGGGGCCTGCCGCCACTTTCTGCATCTGGAACCCGTGCTGCTGGGTCATGTGCGCATGGACAAAAAGCTGCCTGAGGCCGTCTGTCGCCAGCAGCCCCTGCTGCGCTACGCACCGGGCAGCCCGGCGGCCCAGGACATCCAGGCCATGGCCGCCCGTCTGCAGCGCGTGCGCCTGAGCATGGCCGACTGGCTGGCCGCGCGCAGCGTTCTGCAGGCCCTGCCCAAGTAAGCTGTTTACCTTACAGCATAAAAGGTATAGATATAGTGGAGCTGTCCGAGGCCCCCAAGCTTTGTCGCCCTTCCCTCACGGGATAATAATATAACGTGTCAACGGAGGCGTGATGAATAAGAGCGAACTGATCAAGGCATTAGCCGAAGAGACCAACATCCCTTTTGATGATGCGTCACTGGTGGTGAACACATTCATCGACGCCATGAAAAAATCGCTGATCGCCGGGGAACGGATCGAAATCCGCGGGTTCGGCAGCTTCAAAATCAAGGAATATGGCGGCTACGCCGGACGCAACCCCAAGACCGGGGAAAGCGTTTCGGTGATTTCCAAACGCTTGCCCTTTTTCCGCGCGGGCAAGGAACTCAAGGAATTCATCAACCAGTAGAGCCCCGATCCGCGAGACGAAGACCTCTGCCGCTTCTGACGCGGATTTGCTGAAAATCCGCCTGGAGTGCTGTCATCGTCCAATACCGGCACACACCACGCAAGAGGGCACTACGACAATATCGTCCGGGCCGCGTCGCCCACCGCCCGGTTACAGAGCTTCGACGTGTTTTCAGAACACGCCGGACGCAGCCATAAGGAGTCGGACATGCTTTTTTCCGGCGCGCTGACAGCGCTTGTCACTCCGTTCAAGAACAATACCGTGGATGAAGAGGCCTACCGCGCCTTTATCGAGCGTCAGATCACCGAGGGCATCCACGGCCTGGTGCCCTGCGGCACCACCGGCGAATCCGCCACACTGTCCCACGAGGAACACGAGCGGGTCATTGAAATCTGCATCGACCAGGCCAAAGGCCGGGTGCCGGTGCTGGCCGGGGCCGGGTCCAACAATACCAGCGAGGCCATCCGCCTGGCTCTCTTTGCCAAAAGGGCCGGTGCCGACGGCGCGCTGCTGATCACCCCCTATTACAACAAACCCACTCAGGAAGGATTGTACCAGCACTTCAAGGCCATTGCCGAGGCCGTGGACCTGCCGCTGGTGCCCTATAACGTGCCGGGGCGCACGGGCTGCAACATGCTGCCGCCTGTGCTCAGCCGTCTGGCCCGCGACTTTTCCAACATCGTGGGCGTCAAGGAAGCCACCGGCGACATGGTGCAGGGCAGCCTGGTGCTGGAATCCTGCCCGTCGGGCTTCAGCGTGCTGTCCGGCGACGACCTCACCGCCCTGCCCCTCATGGCTCTGGGCGGCAGCGGCGTGATTTCGGTCACGTCCAACCTGGTGCCGGGCCGCGTGGCCGCCGTGTGGAACGCCTTTTCCAAGGGTGACGTGGCCGGGGCCGCCCGCCTGCACCACGAGCTCTTCCCCTTGCATCAGGTCATGTTTGTGGAAAGCAATCCTATTCCGGCCAAAACGGCCTTGGCCCTCATGGGCCAGATGGAAGGCGAAATGCGCCTGCCGCTCTGCCCCATGAGCGAAAACGGCAAGACAAAATTGATTGAAGTGCTGCGCCGGCAAGGCCTGTTGTAAACTCCGCTTGCGGTGCAAACAAAGCCGGGCGCTTCCATCCCGGAGGTGGAAGCGCCCGGCTTTGTCATACCTGGGCGTCAGAAAAAACGGGGTGGCGCAACGGCATTCAGCACGCGGGAAGATAATCAGCCGCAGGGCGCGCCGCATTGCCCACAGAAGAAATGCGGATAGCCGCCACCGTGGGCGCGGGATGCTTCCCTTATTCTTCCCCGGCCTCGTCCTCCCGCTTCCAGAGCAGCGTGTCCGGCTCGTCCGCCAGTTCGCCATGATGCTTGAGGGTCTGGCCCTGATTGATGAAATAGACGTGCTCGGCAATATTGATGGAGCGCCGCCAGATCCGGGTCAGGGAACGGGTGACCAGAATGATGTGCATGGCCAGATGGGGTTCCAGGTCCGCGTCGCGCTCGGAAAGCCGCTCCATGATGCCCTGGATGATCCGTACTTCGCACTGAACGGCCTCGTCCTCGCCCCGGCTCATGGTCAGGGCGGCCTCGGTGTCATTTTCACGAAAGATGACCACGGCCTGCTCAAAGGCCTGACGGGCCTTGTCGAACATCCGCCGGACATGGGGTATGACCCCGTAGCCGGGCATGTCCTGCATCAGAATGGCCTGCTCGGCCATGCTCACGGCCTCGTCCCCGATGCGCTCCAGGTCCACCACCATGCGCAGGGCGCTGACCACAAAGCGCAAGTCGCCGGCCACGGGCTGGGTGCGGGCCATGAGCCGCAGGGCCATTTCGTCGATCTCGTTCTCCAGTTCATCAATGGAGCCGTCGCTTTCAATAACCGCGGCCGCGCGGCCGGGATCGTTGGCGGCCAGGGCCTTGCCCGCCTCTTCCAGAGCTATGCCCACACTGGCGCACATGACCAGAAGCCGCGTGCGCAGGGTCACGAGCATCTGCTGCAAATAATTTTCCTGCTGATTCATCAGGTTTTCTCCTGAAAATATGCACAATTATTCCTATGCCATGTCACACATAAAACTTCGTTTTCCGTGTGAGGATCGCTTCGCCGAAAAACGTTGTTGGCGACGGGAGTGTACTTTTATGGCACATGACCGGTGCAAAAAAACGGTTTTGACGCAACGGAAAGACAAAAGAACCACTTTGCCGAAGACCTAGCCGAAGCGGCCGGTGATATAATCCTCCGTCTGCTTCTTGCCGGGCCGGGTGAAAATCACGTCCGTGGCGTCGTGCTCAATAAGGCGGCCCATGTAGAAAAAGGCCGTGAAGTCCGACACGCGCGCGGCCTGCTGCATGTTGTGGGTGACGATGATGATGGTCAGCGACTCCCTGAGCTCGCGAATGCTCTCCTCTATCTTTTGGGTGGCAATGGGGTCCAGAGCGCTGGCCGGCTCGTCCATGAGCAGCACTTCCGGCTCCACGGCCAGGGTGCGCGCTATGCACAGCCGCTGCTGCTGTCCGCCGGAAAGCCCCAGCGCCGAAGACTGCAACCTGTCTTTGACCTCATCAAAAATAGCGGCCCGGCGCAAGGAAATTTCCACCTTTTCGGCGATCAGGGATTCATCGCGGAGGCCGTTGACGCGCAGGCCGTAGGCCACATTCTCAAAAATGCTCTTGGGAAAGGGATTGGGCTTCTGAAAGACCATGCCCACCCGGCGCCGCAGTGAAACCACGTCCGTGCCGGGACGGTTGACGTCCTCGCCGTCCAGCACTATCTCCCCTTCCACGCGCGCGCCGGGCACCAGATCGTTCATCCGGTTCAGGCAGCGCAGAAAAGTGGACTTGCCGCAACCGGACGGCCCGATGAGGGCCGAGACCCGGCCCGGCACGAAATCCAGGCTCACTTCGTGCAGGGCCTTGTTCGGGCCGTAGTAGACGCTGATGTTCCGGGCCTGCAGATTTTCCTTCATGCGCTTGCCGCTCCGTCGGGATTTTCGTCGGGGCGGTCGCCGCCCTCAACACGAGTCAGGGTGAACACAAAGGCCGTGCTGCCGTCCTGGGCCGGGCTTTCCGCCCGGATGCGGCCGCCGTGCCGTTCCACAATGTGCTTGCAGATGGCCAGCCCCAGCCCTGTGGAGGCCTGGCCCCGGTGCCGCTCCACCTGATAGAAGCGCTCGAAAACGCGCTCCAGGTCCGCCGTCGGAATGCCGGGGCCGTCGTCCACCACCCGGAACACGACCTCCCGGCCCGCCGGATGCGCGGAAACGCGGATGTTGCCGCCTTCCGGCGCGTAGCGGCAGGCATTTTCCAGCAGATTGCGGAAAACCTGGGTCAGGTGCGGCAGGTTGGCCATGACCCGGCATTCCTCCGGGATATCCACATCCAGTTGCAGCTTGCGGCGCTCCAGGTCCTCGCGGCACATGCTTTTGGCCTGGGCCAGAGCTTCACGCGGGTCTTCTGGCGTCAGTTCCAGACTGCCGGACTTGCCCTCCAGACGGGCCAGGGACAAGAGGTCGCCCACCATGCGCGTGAGGTACGTGCCGTTTTTGAGGATGATTTCACCGAAACGGCGACACTCGGGCAAGGTGTCCAGGCTGATAAGGGTTTCCGCATAGCCCTGGATGGCCGTGAGCGGAGTGCGCAGTTCGTGCGAAACATTGGCCACGAAATCCCGGCGCACGCGCTCAAGGCGCATCAATTCCGTAATGTCGTGGAACACGATCACGCCCCCCAGATGGCAGTCCGGCCCGGCAGGTCGCGAGAGACAGACGGACATGACCTGCCCCGAAGGCAGCGTGAGCTGCAGATGGCGCTGCACCCGGCCGTTTTCGTCGCCCGGCCCGCCGTCCGGCGCGGCTTCGGAGCCGGGCGCGGGCGCGGCCAGCACCTCGTCCACGGCGGTCTGCAATTCCGGCGAGGGGATGATTTCCACCACCTGCGCGCCCTGGGCCGTGGCCGCCTCGGGAAATTCCCGGGCCAGAG
Source organism: Desulfovibrio porci (assembly GCF_009696265.1). Classification (NCBI taxonomy): domain Bacteria; kingdom Pseudomonadati; phylum Thermodesulfobacteriota; class Desulfovibrionia; order Desulfovibrionales; family Desulfovibrionaceae; genus Desulfovibrio; species Desulfovibrio porci. The sequence continues at coordinate 56,345 of NZ_VUMH01000008.1, read as the reverse complement.
CCCGGTTGCAGCGGCGGATGTGCCCGCGCGGTCCCAGCACCAGCACGCCGTCGCTCATGGTATCCAGAATGCTCTCAAGCTGGGCGGTCTGCTCGGCGGCGGCGCGCACGTGCTCCTCAATATTTTCGGCCATACGGTTGACCGCGTCGGCCAGGGGCGCGAACTCGCTGCCCGGTATGCGCCGCAGGCGGCGCTGAAAATTGCCCAGGGAAATGGCCTCCACCACGCCGATCATCTGGCTGAGGGAGCGGCGCAACGCGCCGGACAGCAACACGGCCAGCAGCAGGGAAAGGGCCACGGTAATCAGGCCGATCTGGCTGAACACCGCGAGGCGGCTTTCAATGAGCCGCTTGAGGTTGTCCAGGGGCACGGCCAGACGCAGCAGGCGGCCGTCGTCCAGGCGGGTCACGGCATAGGCCAGGGGCAGCTCCAGCGTGCCGCTGGGGCGGATGGAGAAGCCCGTGCCGCCGTGCATGGCCTCCCGCACTTCCGGCCTGTCCGCGTGATTGTCCAGGCGGCTCACGGGCTGGGCGCCGGCCGCCGTATCGCCCAGCACATTGCCCGCGCTGTCCAGCAGGGAAAGACGGTCGCCCGGCAGGTCCAGGATGCGAGCCAGTTCGGTCAGATGGGCGGGATCGGGACCCAACTTGTCCAGAATCACACCGGCCAGGCGCGTTTCGTGCAGCAGGCGTTCACGGGCCGCCTGCAACTGGCTGTTTTCCAGCCAGCTTTTGCCGTAAAACACGGCAATGCCGATGGAGAGCAGCGCCACCGCCAGCACGCTGCAAAAAATCCGGGTACGAAAGGAAAACATGGACTTACCCCGCCAATGATTCATCTCTTTCAAACTCCTTACGCCAACACGCCAACGGCACGCGGACGGCGCTACTCCCTGATCCGGTAGCCCACGCCGCGCACTGTTTCCAGGGTGGCCGCCGCCTCGCCCAGCTTGGAGCGCAGACGGCGCACGTGAGTGTCCACCGTGCGGGCATAGCCTTCAAAGGAATAGCCCCAGACATTGTTCAGCAACTGTTCACGCGTGCGCACCGTGCCCGCGTGGCGCAGCAGATCCTCCAGCAAACGGAACTCCGTGGCCGTGAGGGTCAGTTCCCGACCTCCGGCGCTGACCGTGTGCGCGTCGGGCCGCAGCCGGATGCCGTGACGCTCCAGCACGGAGTTCTCCGCCGCGCGGCCGCCCCGGCGCAAGATGGCCTTGATGCGCAGCATAAGTTCGCGCACGCTGAAAGGCTTGACCACGTAATCATCCGCCCCCAGACTCAGGCCCACCACGCGGTCCATTTCCTCGCCGCGCGCCGTGAGCATCAGCACAGGGATGCCCGAGGTCTCGGCCTGCCCGCCCAACTGGCGGCAGATTTCAAAACCATCCATGCCGGGCAGCATCACATCCAGGATGATCAGGCACGGCATATGCCGCCGGGCCAGCTCCAGCCCCTTGCGGCCGTCGTCGGCCTCCAGCACGCTGAAACCCTCGCGCTCCAGATTGAAACGCAACAGTTCGCGGATGTCGCCTTCATCTTCCACCACCAGAATGTCTTGTGCGTTCATAGATGATTTCCTCTGTGCTGCGGGCCAGTAAACAACGTCATTGCGCCAAACAGGTGGTGACATTGTTACAATCGCGTGACAAGCGCGGAACGCCGGATTTGCGCGCCATTCAAGGCTTTGGGGGCGCCCGGCGCGGCTTCACGCAGTCTTCGCTTTCCTGACATCATTCTGTAACAGAGCCGGGCCAAAAGGGAAACGCACGGGGAAGAACCCCGCGCGACACACTCGCAACCCAATTTCAAGGAGAGTACGGAATGTCTATCGGCAAAATGCTGGTCACGGCTCTGACGGTTCTGAGCCTCAGCGCCCCGGCCCTGGCGGCCCAGGAAATTGTCATCAACGGTTCCACCACGGTGCTGCCCGTGATGCAGAAGGCCGGCGAGGCCTTCATGGCCTCCCATCCCGGCATGCCGCTGAGCATCTCCGGCGGCGGTTCGGGCAACGGCATCAAGGCGCTCATTGAAAAACAGTGCGCCGTGGCCATGAGCTCGCGTGACATCAAGGACAAGGAAAAGGCCGCCGCCGAAAAGAACGGCGTCACCCCCGTGCGCACGGCCATCGCCGTGGACGCCATCGTGCCCGTGGTCAACACGGCCAACAAGGTCAGCGCCCTGACCACGCAGCAACTCAGAGACATCTATACCGGCAAGATCACCAACTGGAAGGATCTGGGCGGCGTGGACGCCAAGATTGTGGTCATTTCCCGCGACACCTCCTCCGGCACCTTTGAATGCTGGGAAGAACTGGTCATGAACAAGGAACGCGTCTCTCCGGCGGCCCTGATGCAGGCCTCCAACGGCGCGGTGGTGCAGGCCGTGTCCAACAACAAGAACGCCATCGGTTACGTGGGCCTCGGCTATCTGGACAAATCCACCAAGGGTCTGAAGGTCAACGACGTACAGGCCAGCGCCCAGACCGCGCTTTCCAAGCAGTGGCCCATCGCGCGGGAACTGTACATCTTCACTGACGGCCAACCCGCCGGCGTGGTCAAGGAACTGGTGGACTATCTGCTGGATCCGGCCAAGGGCCAGAAAAGTGTGCGGGAAGTTGGGTACGTGCCCCTGGCCCATTAGGGCGTGTTCCTAGCTTGGTTCTTTTGACTTCCGGCTGCGTCAAACTCGTTTTTTGCTCCAGTCGAGTACCATAAGAGTACACTCCTTTCGCAAAAAACTCGTTTTCCTTGCCGGAAAGCCAAAACTCCTCAATTTAGAAACAGCCCTTGGGGACTGTCTCTGAAAAACAGCTTTTGCCCTCAAGACTGCGTCAGAAAAGCGACTGTGATCAGAGGATAAAAGCCCTCCTTTCAGAGACAGTCCCGGCCAGGTTTGCCGGTTGTTCTCCATCCTGAACCCGCGAAAAATTGACCTCCGCAGACGAGAAAAACCATGCGCAGAGCCGATCTCAAGGAAAAAATCGTCCAGTACGGCCTCACCGGCGTGGCCGGAAGCTCCCTGCTGGCGCTGGCGGGCATTGTCTTTTTTCTGTTCATGGAAGGGCTGCCGCTTTTCTCCCATTATTCAGTTTTTGATTTTCTTTTCGGCACGCTCTGGTATCCCACGGAAGAACCGGGCCTGTTCGGCATTTTTCCCCTTCTGGCGGCCTCGCTGGCCGTGACCGCCGTTTCCTCCCTGCTGGCCGTGCCGCTGGGCGTGCTGACCGCCGTGTACCTGACGGAAATCGCCCATCCGGGCGTGCGCCGGATCATCAAGCCCTTTGTGGAACTGCTGGCCGCCCTGCCCTCGGTGGTGCTGGGCTTTCTGGGCATGGTGGTGCTGGCCCCCTTCATCCAGGAGGCCTTCGGCGTGGCCACGGGTCTGAACCTGCTCAACGCCTCCCTGGTGCTGGCGCTGATGAGCGTGCCCACCATCTGCTCCGTGTCTGAGGACGCCCTGTACAGCGTGCCCCGCGATCTGCGCGAGGCCTCCCTGGCTTTGGGGGCCACGCGCTGGCAGACCACCGTGCGGGTGGTCATTCCGGCGGCGCTCTCCGGCATCGGCACGGCCGTGATGCTGGGCATGTCGCGGGCCATCGGCGAAACCATGGTGGTGCTGATGGTGGCCGGCGGTGCGGGCCTGATTCCCACCTCCCTGCTGGATCCGGTGCGGCCCATGCCCGCTTCCATCGCCGCTGAAATGGCCGAAGCCCCCTTCCGCAGCGATCACTATCACGCCCTGTTCGCCATCGGCATCGTACTCTTTTTCCTGACCCTGGCCTTCAATCTGGCGGCCGGGCACATTGCCGAAAAACACCGCCAGGCCGGTTCGTCCAGCCTGTAGCGGCACGGGAGCATTCAACCCATGTCAGCCCGGTCCTCCGCTCTCACCATGTCTTCCAGCCGCGCCCGCGTCCGTTGTCAGATCCTCATGTTCTGCCTGCTGCGCGTCATCGCCGCCGTCAACGTGCTGGCCCTGGTGGGCGTGTGCGTCTTTCTGCTCTGGCACGGCCTGCCTGCCCTGTCCTGGGAATTTCTCACCGAGCCGCCGCGCAAGATGATGACCGAAGGCGGCATCTGGCCCTGCATTCTGGGCACGGCCATCCTGTCCCTGGGCGCTCTTCTGCTGGCTTTTCCCATGGGCGTGGCCTCGGCCGTCTATCTGCACGAATACGCCAGGCGCAACGCTTTCGCCCGCTATGTGCGCCTGGGCGTGAACAATCTGGCCGGAGTGCCCTCGGTGGTCTTCGGCCTGTTCGGTCTGTCCTTTTTCGTGACCTTCTGCGGCTTCGGAGTGAGCATCCTTTCCGGCGTGCTGACCCTGGCCGTACTGACTCTGCCGGTGATTATCGGCACGGCCGAGGAGGCGTTGCGCTCCGTGCCGGACACCTACCGTGAGGCCTCCCTGGCCCTGGGAGCCACCAAATCCCAGACCATCGCCCGCGTGGTGCTGCCCTGCGCCCTGCCAGGCATGCTCACCGGGGCCATTCTGGGCGTGGCCCGCGCGGCGGGCGAAACCGCGGCCATCATGTTCACCGCCGCCGTGTTTTATACGCCCAAGACGCCGGACTCCATTTTCAGCGCGGTCATGGCCCTGCCCTATCACATGTACGTGCTGGCCACGGCGGGTACGGAAATCGAAAAAACCCGTCCCCTGCAATACGGCACGGGCCTGGTGCTGATCCTGCTGGTGCTGGGCATGAACCTGCTGGCCGTCATCCTGCGGGACCGCCTGCAACGGCAGCGCTGAGCGTTTCTCCCTTCCCGCCCCCCCCACTCTCTTCCTTCCGCACAACGTGAAAAGCCCCCGCATCTTCATTCGAGAAGGTGCGGGGGCGTCGCGCCAAACAAGCGCCAGCCGGGCGCAGAGAAGTTATAAGGGTGCGCTTTCGCCATGCTCCTCATAGTCGTCCAGGGCCTTGGACACCAGCTTGGCCAGACCGATGAGGGCCACCAGGTTGGGCAGAACCATCAGGCCGTTGAACATGTCGGCCAGTTCCCAGACCAGATTGACCTGGAGGGAGGAACCCAGCACCAGAAACGCCATGACCAGCACCCGGAAGCAGGGCACGGCCCTGACGCCGAACAGGAACTTGATATTCTGTTCCGCGAAGAAGTACCAGCCGATGATGGTGGAAAAGGCGAAAAAGAACAGGCAGACCGCCACAAAGCCGAAGCCGTACCCCATGGAACCCAGACCGGTTTCAAAGGCCTTCTGGGTCAGGGCGATGCCGGTGGTGCTGCCGTCAATGGCCCCGGTGACGAAAATGACAAAAGCGGTCATGTTCAGGACCACAAAGGTATCCACAAACACGCCCATGATGGCCACAAAGCCCTGCTGAGCCGGATACTTGACCTTGGCCACCGCGTGGGCGTGCGGGGTGGAGCCCATACCGGCCTCATTGGAAAAGAGGCCGCGCGCCACGCCGTAACGCATGGCTTCCTTGACGCCCGCGCCGATCAGACCGCCGGTGGCCGCCGAGGGATCGAACGCGCCCACAAAAATCATCTTGAAAGCCGGAATCAGCATGTCCAGATGAGTCAACAGCACCCAGAGGCCGCCTGCCAGATAAAGCAGAGCCATGAGCGGCACGACTTTTTCCGTGGTGGCCGCGATGCGGCGCATGCCGCCGAAAAAGACGAAACCCGCCAGCAGGGCCAGAATCATGCCAATGATCCAGGTGGGAATACTGAAGGCCGAGTGAAAAGCGTCGGCAATGGAGTTGGCCTGAACCATGTTGCCGATGAAGCCCAGAGCCATGATGATGGCCACGGAAAAGAAGCCAGCCAGCCATTTGCTGCCCAAGCCTTTGGAAATATAGTAGGCCGGACCGCCGGTGACATGGCCTTCGGAATCGCGGCTCTTGTAGAGCTGGGCCAGCACGGCCTCGGCAAAAATGGTGGCCATGCCGAAAAAGGCGGCTATCCACATCCAGAAAATGGCGCCGGGCCCGCCCATGGCGATGGCCGTGGCCGCGCCCGCCAGATTGCCCGTGCCCACCTGGGCGGCAATGGCCGTGGCCAGGGACTGGAAGGAACTCATGCCGTCCTTGCCCGCCTTTTTGCCGAAGATGGTCAGATCGCCGAAGGTATAGCGAAGCACTTTGCCGAACTTGCGCACCTGCACAAACTTGAGCCGGAAGGTGAAATAAATGCCCGTGCCCACCAACAGGGGGATCAGGCAGTACACGCCCCACAGCACGCTGTTGATCTCCTGGACCAGTTTTGTCAGCTCTTCCATACGTCACCTCCTGCGCGGCACTTTTGTGCCGGCATGGCCGCCGCGCCGTTGAACGGCGGGCGTTTTACATACGGGCCGGTGAAGTCCGGCTCGAAACGGATCAGAAGCCAAACGGTCTGTGGGACCGTCCGGAAGCGCGATCCCGGACGGTCCCACAAGCGAATGTCCGCTTTCGCGGCCACCAGGACATTTAACCTGTTACAATATAAGAAATTATAACAAAAGCTATCCGGCAACGCAATGGAAAGGGGAGGCCAAAGCCTCCCCCTCTGAGATCATCACAACGGGACACGTCCCGTACGTGCGCTTAGAAGCTGTACGCGAAGATCAACTGAGCCTTCCACATATCCTGCTTCTGGAAGGAAGAATCGCCAGCTTTCTTCCAGGTGTCGTTGTCCATGAAGTTGGCAACGTAGCTCAGTTCCAGATTCACGTCGAAGTTTTCATACATCTGGTAGGAATTGACCAGGTTGAACTCCAGCAGACCGTCTTCGGTGGTCAGATAGGGGGAGGTGCCATTACCGTAGCCTTCGCTCCAGGCGGAAGCGCTGCCCATGTACTTCACCATGGTGGTAGAGTTGGTGCCGCCCCAGTAAGCCACGCGGAAGGTGTGCTTCAGGTCTTCCACAAAGCTCATGTCGCGGACCTGCAGGCCGATACCCCAAGTGCCGGCGTAATCCAGAGCAAAGTCCTGCCAAGCCCAGCCGTAGTTGCCGTCGCCCAGGAAGGAGGTGAAGTTGCCCATGGGCACGATGGAAGGCATGCGCTCGGAACCGTTCTTGACGTTGCCGTCATCACCGGAACCGTACCAGCCGAAGATGCCGGGAACGCCCCAATCCATCTTGTATTCCACCAGGGCCTTGGCCAGCCAGCCCTCACGCTCGGTGCTGCCGCGTTTGAGCCCACCGCCGTTCTTCATGACGTCATAGCGGCCCATGGCTTCCACATAACCGTAGTTGATGTCCACTTCGATGTTCAGCGGATCCCAGGCAGTGATGGCGAAGGGCAGGCCGGCCCAGAACATGGAGCCGTAAGTTTTGCTGGTGCCGCCGATGCCGCCGTTCAAAGCAGCGGGATAAGGACGCAGGCTGTAATTCAGGTTGCCGTCCTTGGAACCCCAGGCGCGGTCTTCATCCACATGGTTGTAATCGGTCAGGGTGTTCTTGCCCTGCATGCCGTACATGACCCAAGGGGTGATTTCAAAGCCATCCAGCTTCACGGGCACCATCAGGGCGAACAGATCCATGTTGTCCAGATAGTTCGCATGATTGTTGGTATAACGATCATCAAAGCCGGAGAAGTTGTCGTTGGCCGGACGCGCCCACAGAGCGGTGAGGCCCACGTTTTCGTTGAACTGATAGGAAGCGGTGACAGCCGCGGCGTCGGTGTCCATGATGGCGGAGCCGCCGGCCACGCTGGGCAGGGCCACGCCCTGAATGCCCATGCGGAACTTCAGGTCGGTATCCGGCACAGCCCAGTCAATATAGGCACGCTTGACCTTGATGACGTTGGTACCGTCGGCGCCCAGAGCGCCGCCCTGATCGGCCTTGCCCCAGTTCTGGGTGCCGATTTCAAAGAAGACCGTGCCGGACAGGGCTTCGGAAGCCACGGCGTCCAACTGCAGGCACACGCGCTGCATGGCCCCGAATTTGTCTTCGGTGTTCTTCTTGACGGTATTGCCGTCACGAGACTTGTAAATAGGGTTGGTTTCGCCGCCGGCAAAACCCATCAGCCACTGGCCTTTGGCCTTGAAATCAATGGCGCTGGCGCCCGTGGCCGCGCCCAGCAGCATGCCCGCCGCCAACAGAAGCGTACAAATACGTTTCATGTTTTTTCCTTCCTCTCGTTTGAACCCTGCAAAAGGTTAAAAAAGTTGTCCTGTCCCACACAGGTTTTAACGTGTTTATCGGCTTTCGATGCCGAAAGCAAGATTTTTGTCAAAAAATTTTTACCGCCGCAATGTGAAATGAATCCGAATTTACCACAAGGCGTGGATTTTTCGAAACATCCTGACAGATCGGTGTAGTATTTTAACGGCAAACGATTTTCAGCACCGCCCGGCAAAAACCGCAAAGGGGAAGCCGAAGCTCCCCCCTTTGAATGCGCCGCCGTGCGCATGGCAACAGCATTTCCGCCGCATGAATCTTTAAAACGCAGGTTGTTCAAAGATACTCTGCTCCACGGGCGGTCGGCACTATAGGATTTTTGGCCGCCCCCAAGGGAGACAAGCCTGCTTTACGGTCAGCAGGAATCTGACGCGGGACAAAACGCGGCGGCTATAGAAAATCCGGATCAGCCGCCGCCTTGCCCCCGGCCAGCATGATCCGCACATAGTGCAGGCCGTGCTCATCCACCGGAATAATGGGAAAGGAGAAACCGCAACTGTCGCAGGAAACCATCCTGGGCTCCGTGGGGCTGACCAATGGCACATGCCTGCCGCACTGCGGGCATTGATAGAAAAAAAGGATTTCCATGCCGTCCGGCGGCACGGGCGTCAACGGCCGCTTTTTCTTCTCAGCCATGCCGCGCCTCCCCGGCGGCCAGATTCCGGCCGGTCATGGGCGCGGAGGGCTCCAGCCCCCAGAGCCCGAGCAGGGTCGGGGCCACGTCGGCCAGCCGTCCGTCGGACAGGGCCGGGACCGCTCCGCCGGGCTCCAGCAGAATGCAGGGCACGGGATTGGTGGTGTGAGCCGTATGCGGCCTCCCTTCAGGGGTCAGCATGACCTCGCAGTTGCCGTGGTCCGCGATGATCAGCATGCGGCCGTCGCGTTCTTCCACGGCCCGGGCCATGCGGCCCACGCACTCGTCCACCACCGCGCAGGCCTCCACCGCCGCCTCAAGCACGCCGGTGTGGCCCACCATGTCGCCGTTGGCCAGATTGCAAACCACCAGATCGTAGATGCCCTTGTTCCAGGCTTCCACAAACTTGTCCGTGACCTGGCGGGCGCTCATGGCCGGTTTGAGGTCATAGGTGGGCACGTCGCGCGGCGAGGGAACCAGAATACGATCTTCGCCGGGGAAGGGCTCTTCCACCCCGCCGTTGAAAAAGTAGGTCACATGGGCGTATTTTTCCGTTTCCGCCAGGCGGAGCTGGCGCAGACCGGCCCGCGAAACCACTTCGCCCAGGCCCATGCTCACGGCTTCCTTGGGAAAGGCCACAGGAATGCCGAAGCTCGCCTCATAGGAGGTCATGGAGGCGACGCCTGCCAGTTCGGGCAATGCGCCCCGGTCAAAAGCCTTGAAGTCCGGCTCGATAAAGGCCTGGGTCAACTCGCGCATGCGGTCGGCCCGGAAGTTGAAAAGAAAGAGCGCATCGCCGTCGGCCATGCCTGCGGGTTCGTCCTCTTCGGCCGGGCCCCGTCCCTTTTCGCAGAGCACGGGTTTGACGAATTCGTCGGTGATGCCCTCGGCGTAGGAAACTTCCAGGGCCGTCACAGCGTCCGGGGCCACGCGGCCCTCGTCGCTCTGCCCGTGCGCCAGCAGATCCCAGGCGGCTTTGACCCTGTCCCAGCGTTTGTCGCGGTCCATGGCGTAAAAACGACCCACCAGACCGGCGATGCGCGTCCGGGGCTGATCCTTGATGTGCTCTTCCAGCGCGCGCACAAAGCCCACGCCGCTTTTGGGGTCCGTGTCGCGGCCGTCCATGATGCAGTGGATGCGCACGGGCACGTCCGCGCGCGCGGCCATGTCGCAGATAGCTTCCAGATGGCGGATATGGCTGTGCACGCCGCCGTCCGAGAGCAGACCCGCCAGATGCAGCCTGCCGCCGCTCTTTTTGACCGCCGCCAGCAGGTCGCCCAGCACCGGATTGGCGGCAAAGGTGCCGTCCTCCAGGGCCACGTCGATGCGGGTCATGTCCTGATAGACCACGCGCCCGGCCCCGATGTTCAGATGGCCCACCTCGGAATTGCCCATATAGCCCTCGGGCAGGCCCACGGCCCGGCCCGAGGCCGTCAACCGGGCATGCGGGCAGCGGGCGTTGAGGCCGTCCAGATTGGGCGTGGGCGCGAGAGAAGGCGCGTTACCCGGACCGGGAGCCGCCAGGCCCCAGCCGTCGAGAATCAGCAACAAGGTGGGGGTCATACCGGGCTCTCCCCGCCGGAGCCCGTGGCGGGAGCCGCCGGAACCGCTTCCCCGGCGGCGCGGGCCGGAGGCTGGCCCCAGAGGGCCTCCAGCCGAAACAGTTCCCGCACCGGCTCCAGAAAAATATTGATGACAATGTCGTTCAGGTCCACAAGAATCCACTGCCCGGCCTCATAGCCTTCAACACGCAGGTATTCATAGTTGCGCTCGTGGCAGAGGGCGGCCACGCCGTCGGCCAGACTCTGGGCGTGACGCATGGAGCCGGCGGTGAGCACCAGCAGAACGTCGGTAAAGCCGCCCTGCTCCGTAAGATTGAGGCTGACAATGCGCTCCGCCTTGTGTTCCTCAAGCCAGGCGGTGATGACCGCCAGCTTTTCAGCCAGGGGGACGTCCGCATAACGCTTGCGGCCCGGACGCGCGGCCTGGGCCTCGGTAGTTTCGGTAGAAGGAATGTGTTCCATACCGAGCACATATCCCAAAGCCGGGCCGAGGGCAATGGCGAGGCGGGCCGTATTGACCCGGCCCCCACATTGCGGCATACCGGAGGAACGTCGCGCGCCGCGCGCGTTTCCACCCTTTTTCTGTTCCGCCATAAAGTAAGGAGTGGCCCGTGCTCTTCAATATCAAACAGGAAACCCTGCCCCGCGAGGAACTGGAAGCGCTGCAATTGCGCCGCCTGCGCGATCTCTGCAACCGCGTGTACGCCAATGTGCCCTTTTACCGCAAACGCTTCGACGAGATCGGGATCACCCCCGCGGATATCAAAACGCCGGCGGACCTGCGGCTTCTGCCCTTCACCGAAAAACAGGACCTGCGCAACCATTACCCCTACGGCCTCTTTGCCGTGCCCAGGGAGAACATCGTGCGCCTGCACGCCTCCAGCGGCACCACGGGCAAGGCCGTGGTGGTGGGCTACACGGCCCGCGATCTGGAAAACTGGGCCGAACTGACCGCGCGCAGCCTCTCGGCAGCCGGGGTGAACCGCACGGACATTGTGCATGTGGCCTACGGCTACGGCCTGTTCACCGGCGGCCTGGGCGCGCACGGCGGCGCGGAATATCTAGGGGCCACGGTGGTGCCCGCCTCGGGCGGCGCCACGCGGCGGCAGGCGTATCTGCTGCGCGACTTCGCGGCCACGGTGCTCTGCTGCACGCCCTCCTACGCCCTGCACCTCTGGGAAGCCGGGCAGGAGGCGGGCATCGACTTCCGCGATCTGCCGCTGCGCATCGGCGTGTTCGGGGCCGAACCCTGGACCGAGGCCATGCGCCGGGACATGGAGCAGAAAATGGGCATCGACGCCCTGAACATCTACGGCCTTTCCGAAATCATGGGACCGGGCGTGGCCATGGAATGCGTGGAGTCCAAGTGCGGCATGCACCTCTGGGAGGACCACATCCTGCCGGAGATCATCGACCCGGTCAGCGGCGAACAGCTGCCGCCCGGCGAGGTGGGCGAACTGGTGCTGACCACCCTGACCAAGGAAGGCATCCCCCTGCTGCGCTACCGCACCCGCGATCTCACCAGCCTGGACTACACGCCCTGCCGTTGCGGGCGCACGCACGTGCGCATTTCGCGCCTGCGCGGCCGTAGCGACGACATGCTGATCATTCGCGGGGTCAACGTCTTCCCGCAGCAGATCGAAGGCATCCTCATGGAGAGCGAGGGCCTCACGCCCAACTATCAAATCATCGTGGACCGCGCCAACAATCTGGATACCCTGGAAGTGCGCGTGGAAGTGAGCGACTCGCTTTTTGCCGATGAAATCCGCAAACTTCAGATGCTGGAAGGCCGTCTGCAGAAAAATATCAAGGAATTCCTCGGCGTCACGGCCAGAGTGCGCCTGATGGAGCCGCACTCCATCCAGCGTTCCGAAGGCAAGGCCCAGCGCATCGTGGACAACCGCCTCAAGGATTGACGGATTGCGACATGCGGGCAGCCGGGCGTTCTTGCGGAAAGTCGACATGCCGACCGCGCCCGGACGACAGGGGATGATGCGCGAAAAAATTCAATCCGGCGCTTGACAGTCCGGAAAGGAGCGCGTAAAAGATTTTTTCGCTGAGCGGGAGTAACTCAGTGGTAGAGTGCAACCTTGCCAAGGTTGAAGTCGCGGGTTCAAATCCCGTCTCCCGCTCCAATTTTTTTATCGGCGGCATAGCCAAGTGGTAAGGCAGAGGTCTGCAAAACCTCCATCTCCAGTTCAAATCTGGATGCCGCCTCCAGAGTATTTTCACGCCTCGCCGTTTCGTATATGCGGGAGTAACTCAGTGGTAGAGTGCAACCTTGCCAAGGTTGAAGTCGCGGGTTCAAATCCCGTCTCCCGCTCCACCGCCCTTTCTGCGGGAATAACTCAACGGTAGAGTGTCAGCTTCCCAAGCTGAAGGTTGCGGGTTCAAATCCCGTTTCCCGCTCCAGATTTCAATTTAGCCGAGTCCGGTACGGTCTGATAATCCTTCTCTGGCAAGGGAAAAACGGAAACAGATTGTCCGGGCTCGGCTCAAAAAATCCATAGACAGCCCACTTCTTTGGGGGTACTTCTGGGGGGTATGTAACCCCTTGCCAGGAGTCTATACCCCCATGCCCCTCACAGATACCGCAGTACGTGGCGCAAAGCCCACAAGTAAGCCGCAAAAGCCTTTGACGGCAACGGCCTCTTTTTGTATGTCGCGCCAAGCGGCACCAAAAGCTGGCGCTTGAAATACCGATTTCAAGGCCGCGAAAAACTTCTTACCTTCGGCACATACCCCCAACTCTCCCTGAAAGAAGCGCGAGAAGCCTGTGCTGCCGCCAAGAAACAGCTTGGCAGGGGTATCGACCCGTCCGTGCAGAAAAAGGTCATTGCCCGCGCTTGGGAAAACACGTTTGAGGCCATAGCGCGAGAATGGCACGAGAACAAAAAATCTTCCTGGACGGAACGCTACGCGGAGGACGTGCTTGAGCGTATCGCCAGCAACATCTTTCCCTATCTCGGCAACCGCCCCATCAATGAAATCACCCCGCCGGAACTTTTGAGCGTGTTGCGGAAAATTGAGGCGCGCGGAGCCTTTTACCAAGCCAACCGCTTGCGTGAATCCTGCTCTCTGGTCTTTCGCTACGCCATAGCCACAGGCAGAGCCGAGCGCGACACAGCCGCCGATCTGCGCGGAGCGCTGAAAAGCCATGTCACAACCTCACGGGCCGCTATTACCGAACCGGAGGAAGTAGGAGGCCTGTTGCGGGCCATAGACGGCTACACAGGTCACTTCGTCACCAAGTGCGGCTTGCAGCTTTTGGCGCTGACCTTTCTGCGCCCCAGCGAAGTTCGCTTGGGTGAATGGTCGGAAATCGACTTTGATGAAAGGCTCTGGCGCATCCCGGCAAAGCGTATGAAGATGCGCCTTGACCATCTTGTGCCGTTGAGCGCCCAGGCTTGCGCCATTCTGGAAGAGCTACGCGAACTCACCGGATGCGGACGCTTGATGTTTTCGGGTTTCCGAACCAAGGAATAGCCCATCAGTGACGCGACCTTTATCGCCGCCCTGCGGCGCATGGGCTTTGAAAAAGATGAAATGTGCGCCCACGGCTTCCGCTCTATGGCAAGCACCGTCCTCAATGAGCAGGGGTATCCCGCCGATGCCATTGAAAAGCAGCTTGCCCACAATCCCCGTAACAAGATACGGGGTATATACAATCGTGCCGAGTATCTGCCGGAACGCCGGAAGATGATGCAGGATTGGGCCGACTTTTTGAGCGCTCTGCGAGCTAATAAATCTTGACATTGTAACGCACCTGGTTACACTAAGGATAGCCATGATAAAGAGCTTTGACCATAAGGGTCTGGAAGACTTCTTTTATGACGGCACGACAAAAGGCATACAGCCTAAGCACGCGACCAAGCTACGCTTACGATTGGATCGCCTGGAAAACGCCGTCACGGTGCAGGACATGGACGCTCCCGGCTACGATCTACACCCGCTCAAGGGTGACTTAAAAGGGCATTGGGCGGTCAAAGTTTCCGGCAACTGGCGTTTGACTTTCCGTTTTGAGAACGGCAACGCGTGTGTTGTAAACTATCAGGATTACCACTAGGAGGCCGTTATGAGCCGCAAGATGACCCGCAAGCCGACCCACCCCGGCGAAATTATAAAAGAAGAATACATGAAGACGTTACGTCTTACCGTGACATCTTTAGCTGACCGTCTGGGCGTGTCGCGTAAGACGCTCTCCACTATCGTCAACGAACGCGCTGCCGTCACGCCCGATATGGCTTTACGCCTGTCTCGCGCTTTCAGCACCAGCCCTGAGCTTTGGCTGAACATGCAAAAGAGTTACGACCTTTGGACGGCGGAACATGAGGATACAGGATGGACGGATGTTGTGCCGATACAGGTTACGAATGTGTCCGCCGAAGAACACGCGCATAGGTAGACGGTAGTCTTTGGAGTAATCATAAATCTGTCTGGTCTTGGTCTTATACTCTTTCCCGGTCAAGCTGGAAGCTTGCCCACGTTTTACCAAGTAAAGCATAGTGAGCTATGCTTCTGCTTTCCGCAAAGACCAGAGGCAGACCCATGCGCCACACTCCAAGTCTCGCAGGGCGCACCCAGTTTCCATAGGAAACTGGTAAGTGCGCTATACGTTTCTTTTCCGTAAAGATTCCAGAGCGGGCTACCAGCGGTGCAATTGGGTACGCGATATACCCATCCCCACCCACTGGTGACGTATCTGTTGCACGTTTATGCCAATACCGCCCAATCCTGACGCGCCTTTCAAAATAGCAACGCCAATGGGTGGTCAGCGTTATTCGGTTAATAGTTTGCAATGAAGAGAGAGGGCAGGACAGGTGAGGTACCCGCTACCTCCCGTCCTACCCTGCGGGGCTGCTTATTCGCCTTTCGGCTCAACGCTAATTAACAGACTCAACCTTGTTGTAAACATTCTTCATCCGAAGCACCAGGGCGGACACTTGTTCAAGCAAGCATCCGAGGTTGGCAATGACATAGCCTTTCACTCTCACGTCATGGTGCGTGTTTTTCATCACCTTGACCAAGCCGACCAGAAGCATGTGCGTTTCCCTCAGAAGTCCGCGAAAATCTTCTGCACGGTATCGCCTCAATAGTTCGCGCTCATGCTGCACTGTTCCCGGAGAGAGATAGTAGCAACGAGTTTCGCCGTTTTGAGTGGGATGTGGAATATTCTCCCGGCCTTGCTCTGGCGGCTCATACATTGCGAGCAAGTCTTGAGCGGCTTCATGGAACCTTTCGATTCGCTGTGCCAATTCTGGATTTTTAGAAGAATGAAACGGTGAAGATTGGGGCTGCGAAGCAGCGCTCGGGGAACGGTGGGACATAAGGCACCTCGCGGGGTTATAGTTGGCGCTGCCTTACGAAATAGCAAACGCCGGGTGTTCATAACCGCCCGCGAGAGCGGCTTGTGGCTTTTGGCCTTTCGGCTTGGACATAACCACAACACCCGACAATAGAGAGCCAGTTGCGCCGAATAAGGGGCGCAAAAAAGCCATACTGTCGGGATGGTAACCGCTCGCGGAAAGGTGTTTACGAAGCACCTGAATTGACAAAATCATACAAAAAAAGAAGATTCAAGAGACGCTACCGGGATACTCATTGTCATTTCTGTATTGTCGGAGTCAGCATGACTAAAAAATTACCATCAAGTATTCAGGCAGAGGAATCACTGTCTCAGTTGCATGCTATGAAGCAACTCCTGTCTATTTCTGGCAGCAAAAAAGACACAGACGACATGAAGAAACGAATTGAAAACCAAGCAAGGGCAGTATTTGCAACTCCAGATCTATTTTTAGATTTTAATAAATATTTCAATAAATTAGGTTGGCATGGACATGGCTCTTTACCAATCCCCCTGCTTGAACAGGCTAACCAGTTGGCGAAAAGCAATCTATTTGAAGAAGCTGAAGAATTGCTTGTAAATCACTACACGGATAAATTTGACTATCATTTCATTTTACTGAGAGGATTACCCAGATATTTCGAGAGAGAACACATCTTTGAGAAGGCAAAAGAAAGATTTTTTCAAGAAGACTATATATCTTGTGTTCCATTAATACTTATGATGATAGACGGCATAGGATACGATACATTCAATAGTGTCACATTTAAAATTGGTGTTGATTTCAATACATGGGACAGTATATCCGCTATAAATGGAGATATTGATAATTTGATAAAAGAAATAACCAGAGTGAGAAGAATTTTTAATACTGACAAACTGACTATTCCTTATAGAAATGGTATCTTACATGGAATTGACGTTGGATACGACAACAAATTGGTGGCAATCAAAGCATGGGCTCTTTTATTCACTATAAGGGATATATTAGTAGATAAGAGGAACGAAGAATCGAAAAAATCGAAATATAACGAGCAACAAGAAAAAAAACAGGAAGAATTTTTATCCTTTGTGCAAAATCCTATTAAACATATTGGCGAAATTTTTGATTATGCGGATTCTTTTTACAATTGGAAACCAAGCAGAAATCAATCTCAATGGGATATGGTCAAAAAAACTGGTGCGCCAGAAGACTTCCCTAATGACTCCCCAGAGCATAGCATAATGTCTTTTCTCTACGCGTGGAAATCATCGAACTATGGATTAATGGCTGAATTAGTGTTTAAGAAGGACAACATAACAAAAGGCAAGCTCGCCGGTCAATTTAGGCAGGCATTAAATCTGAAAAGCCTTCAAGATTATCGAATTGAATTTATTCAAGAGGAGCGCGGCGGTATCGTTTTTGGTACTGTGCTTACTATTGCTGAGAGATTGGTTGAGTACAAGAAAGATATTTGCCTGATAACTGATTATTATATTGATGGAAAAAAACAGTATGTTTCCAATGGATCTGGTAGATGGCTTATAAATGACGTGATTGTCCCAATGCTGTGCTATTTACCAACTCAGAACGGGGAAACTCTGTAGCTTTTCCATTTCCAACCGGGGAAGTTCTACCACATCCAATTGCGCAAGGGGTATCCAAGGGGGTATTTTGATTTATTTTTTAATTAAAATATAATTATATTATTATGTTATATAGATTGTATTCATCCCGTTGCCCTCGTGATACTGTATCGCGAGGGCTTCTTGTATGAGCCCCACTGTCAAGTAGACAGGGGGCAAAACCACATTCGCAACACCCGTGTGAGCCGTCACGCAAAATGAGAATTGAAGACTTGCCATAGTGACTACAGCCGTTTTTTCAGGCAATCTGGCATTCCGGCTTGTTGCTGAATCTTACTCCCCGGGCTTGCCCGGCATACTCCTGACGGACAGGCTGATACATGCCCTTTCTGACCTTCCCGAAAGCAAATTCCGCCCCATCCCCGGAGTTCAACGGGCTTTGCGCTTTCTGGAAGCGGCTTGCCGTCAGCTCGGAACAAGCTGATCCTTTCTGCTGTTCGCCCTCTTGGCATCTGGCCTATCATCAGGCTTTCAACCCCGCGCGCCGCATTTTTTTCAAGACATCGCCCGGCGCATGTCTCATTTTTGCGGAAGAGCTTTTTTCTCCTGAAAAAATTTTCCTGACGCCCATGGAGGCGAGCTGGTTTTTCGGCTGTCCCCTGTTGGGGGAAGACGCCCCTGATCTGCTCGCTGAAGCGCTGGCCTGCATTGCCCGAGAATACGCCCCGGCCTTTCCGGGCATTGTCCTCAGCGGCATCCGCCCGGAAGGCGGCCTTGCGCCTGAGCTGCTGCGTCGTTTCGGCCGTGACTTTACATTTTACCGTCATTCATACTCGGTCCAGTGCGCGGCCTCTCTCCGGGGAGGCTTGGACGGTTTTCTTTCACGCCGCTCAGCGAATCACCGCGCAAAGCTCAGAAAAGCCGCCCGGCAGGCGAGAGAACGGGATATCAGTTTTGAACGGCGCTCCCCCGCATCGGCCGAGGAGGCCGCACAAATTTACCGGCGTATGCTGCTGGTTGAAAAAACGAGCTGGAAAGGCATCGGGCAGTGCGGCATGGCCGAATCTCCGGCAAAAGAATTTTATGAGGCCCTGATCGGCCATCTCACGGCGACCAGGGAGGCGCGGGTCATTTTTGCCCGGCATGAAGACAGGGATATCGGCTTCATCTTCGGAGGTATGGCCGGAACCATCTATCGCGGCCAACAGTTCAGCTATGACGCGGCGTGGAAAGACCGGTCCATCGGCAATCTTCTGCAACTGGAAAAAGTGACCTGGCTCTGCGAGGAGGCCGCCGAGCGCTATGACATGGGGCCGATAGTGGGGCCGCGCATGTCATACAAACAGCACTGGACGGAAAAAAACATGGAAATCCAGACCTGGCTGCTCCGCCTGAACAGGCGGCCATAATTCCGCCACAGGGTTCCATCACGCACAGCCCGCTTCGATCCTTCCGCCCGCATAATGCGCGGCACGACGCAAACAGACCGACGGCATCGACGTGCCCGCAAGTCCCGTTGTCTGCGGCGTCTTCGTCGTCGCACGGATACGGGAAAGCCCGATTCGCGAAACTGAAACGAAATCCCGGCGAGAGGCAATCAGGGATTAAGGCTGTCCCGCCTTCGCAAGCCAGGTTGCCACCCCTGATTGACCCGGCCGCAAAATACCATTATTCCCCTGAACCGGCCCTGACGCGGCCGCACCGCGCCGGACGCGCGGACGTCATTTACCGATGGGGGGTACCGTATGGCAAAGATCAAAATGGGATTGCCCATGCAGATGGGCATCGGCATGGTTGCGGGCGTGCTTGTGGGCGTCATCGCGCAGGACTGGGCGCTGGGCAGCCAGGTATTCAAATTTCTCGGCGACATTTTCATCCGCCTGATCCGCATGGTGGTCGTGCCGCTGGTCTTCGCCACCCTGGTGGCGGGCGCGGCGGGCATCAGCGACACCACCAAGCTGGGACGCGTGGCCACCAAAACCCTGCTCTACTATCTCATCACCACGGCGATGTCCGTGGCCGTCGGTCTGCTGCTGGCCAACATCGTGCAGCCGGGCGCGGGCGTGAACCTGTCCACCGAGAATCTGCACGTCAAGCCGGTGACGCCGCCGTCCCTCAATGACACGCTGATGAACCTGATCCCCATCAATCCGGTCGAAGCCATGTCCCGGGGCAATATGCTCCAGATCATCATCTTCGCCATTATTTTCGGTTTCGGCATCAGCTCCTTGGGCGAAAGCGGACGGCATCTGCACCGTTTCTTCGACTCCTGCGGCGAGGTCATGATCAAGGTGACGGGCTTTGTGATGTACTACGCGCCCATCGGCGTCTTCGGCCTCATGGCCTTTACCGTGACCAAGCACGGTCTGGCCGTGCTGCTGCCGCTGGGCAAGGTCATCCTGCTGATGTACGCCGGTTGCGCCATCCTGTACTGCTTCATGTTCCTGCCGCTGGTCAAGTTTGTGGTCAGGATTCCGGTGCTGCGCTTCGTCAAGGGCATGCTTGAGCCCTTCATGATCGGCTTCACCACCTGTTCCAGCGCGGCCGCCCTGCCCTCCAACATGCGCTGCACGGAAGCCTTGGGCGCATCCCGCACGGTGGTCAGCTTCGGCATCCCGCTGGGCAATACCATCAACATGAACGGCACCGCTCTCTACATGGGCATCAACACGATCTTCGTGGCGGAATTCTATGGCATCCCCATGCCGGTGGACGCGCAACTGACCGTCATTCTCATGTCCATTCTCGCCGCCGTGGGCACCATGGGCGTTCCCGGCGCGGGCCTGATAATGATGAGCATCGTCTTCGTCCAGATGGGCATGCCCCTGGAGGGCGTGGCCCTGATCGCGGGCATTGACCGCATTCTCGACATGGCCCGC
The DNA here is from genome assembly GCF_009696265.1 of Desulfovibrio porci. Classification (NCBI taxonomy): domain Bacteria; kingdom Pseudomonadati; phylum Thermodesulfobacteriota; class Desulfovibrionia; order Desulfovibrionales; family Desulfovibrionaceae; genus Desulfovibrio; species Desulfovibrio porci. Next base: position 36,235 of record NZ_VUMH01000008.1, on the reverse strand, counting down.
ACGCCCATGAACGTGCTGGGCGACAGCCTCGGCGCGCTGGTGGTCTCGCGCCTTGAAGGCGATTTCAATGACGCGCCGCCGGAATCGCGAACGCAGGCGTAACCGCTCCCGACATGCCATATTCAAGCCCCCGCGACGCAACATCGCGGGGGCTTGTCGTCAATACCTCGGCATATATGCGGTATTTTCAGGCGGCGCTGAAGAAAGGTTCAGCGGCAACAGGTCCTACAGGGTAATCAGTTCATACTGATCGTTGCCCATGCCCATTTCCTTCATGTAGGAAAGCTGGCGCAGGCCGCTGCGGCTTTCAATGCGTTCCACCAGATCGCGCCGTTGGTCTTCGGGCAGGGCGTAAACCATGTCCACGGACGCCTTGTCCACGGCCAGAATGTCCGTGGAGGCCAGGATGCCGATGTCCGGCGTCGTGGGCGGGGCGGCGCTGGTTCCGGCGCAGTCGCAGTCCACTGACATATTGCGCAGCACGTTGATATAGGTGATGCGCGGCCCGAAGTGCGTGGTCACGGCCTTGCCGCCTTCCACCATGCGTTCCATAAAATTGGGACCGCCGGACCAGAGCTTGTCGCCTTCACGGTGCAGTTGCGCCTTGCCCACCTTGCCCGAGGCGCAGCCGATGGCGATATTTTTCAGCGAACCGCCGAAACCGCCCATGCTGTGCCCCTTGAAATGGGTAAGCACCAGCATGGAATCATAATTCAGCAGATGCTTGCCCACGGCCACTTCCTTGAACCATTTGCCGCCGGGCACGGGCAGGGCGGCGTCGCCCTCGGCATCCATGATGTCCACGGGGCAGAAGGTCCAGCCGTTTTTTTTCAGGGTTTCCCGGTGTCCGGCCGTGGTCTGGCGCGGGCTGTTGTAAAGCACGTTGCACTCCACAATCGTGCTGCCGGGAATGGCGGCCTGAATCCGCCGCACCCAGGGGCGGGGCAGAATGTTGGGCCCGTCGGGCTCGCCGGTATGCAGTTTGATGGCGACGTTGCCGCTCAACCCGGCGTTGACGTTGGCAAAGGTCTTGAGCAGGCCTTCCGCGCTGAGATCCCTGGTGAAAAAAACCCGCGCCTTTTCCGGGGCAGCGGCCAGAGCCGGACCGCCCTTCAAAAATACGCCCGTTGCCAGGGCTCCGGCGGCCAGAGCGCCGCCTTTTAGAAAGTCGCGTCGAGAATATCCGTTCATGGCGTCCTCCTTGGAGGTCTTTTGCCGTTTGATCGCTGCCGGGACTAGTACCATGTCACACATAAAACTTCGTTTTCTGTGTGAGGATCGCTTCGCCGAAAAACGTGGTTTTCGGCTCGCTCACGCCGCCTTCGGCGGCACGCCGGACTTTCGTCCGGCGGCTAGTATCCCGTAACTTTATGCGTTACAGGATACTAGGCGGAACGCGCGGCCGCCGCCGCATCCGGGACCTTGCCCGCATCTTCAGCTTCTTTCACGCCGGCCTTTTCGTCAAGCACGGCGATAACGCTTGGCTAAACCAGCCTAACTGCGCGTCAGAATAGTATAAAGATACGATTCTCGCGAAAAGCTGCCTGATTCTCTCGTCGGCTTGGAGGGAAAGGAAGGCGTGCGCGAAAAGGAGAGGACGTCCCGGCCGGGGAACGGCCGGGACGCGGAAATGAAAAACGCGGTTCTACGGAGTGTACGCCAAGTCGCTCTAACAGCGGCCGTACGTGTCTTCAAAGCGGACGATGTCGTCCTCGCCCAGATAGGAACCGCTCTGGATTTCGATGATTTCCAGAGGCTGCGGCCCGGCATTGGCCAGACGGTGCCTGACGCCCAGCGGAATATAGGTGGACTGGTCCGCATGCAGTTCCAGCAGATTCTCGCCCACGGTGATCCGGCCCACGCCGCTGACCACCACCCAGTGCTCGGCCCGCTGATGGTGCAGTTGCAGGGACAGGGACGCGCCGCTTTTGACCATGATGCGCTTGACCTGAAAACGCTCGCCCAAGGCCAGGGTTTCATACCAGCCCCAGGGCCGGAACACGCGCAAATGGGTGTCCTTTTCCGGGCGGCCGTGGCGGGTGAGCCGGGCCACAAGGTTCTTGACCTCCTGCGAGCGGTCTTTGCTCGTCACCAGCACAGCGTCGCCGGTTTCCACCACCACCAGATCCCTGACGCCCAGAGCGGCCACCAGACGGCCGCTGGAATGCAGATAACTGCCCGAGACATCTTCGGCCAGAACGTCGCCCACCAGGACGTTAGCGGCGGCATCCTTGGACGCCGCGTCGTACACGGAATTCCAGGAACCGAGGTCGTTCCAGCCCGCGTCCAGCGGCACCACAGCCGCCAGAGGGGTTTTTTCCATGACCGCGTAGTCGATGGAATCCGCCGGGCAGGCGGCGAACGCCTCGCCCAGCCAGGTGAAATCCCGTTCCTCGGCCCGCCCCTCCCACGCGGCGGCAGCGCCGTGGAACATGTCCGACGCATAATGCCGCAATTCGTCCAGAAACAACGACGCCCGGAACAGAAACATGCCGCTGTTCCAGTAATAGCCGCCCTCGGCCAGCATGGCCTCGGCCGCGTCACGACGGGGTTTTTCCACAAATCGCCGGACCGCGAAGCCCGTCGCCAGGGCTTCCCCGCGCTGGATATAGCCGTAGCCGGTTTCCGGCCCGCCGGGTTCAATGCCGAAGGTCACCAGCCGCCCCTGACCGGCGCAGGCGGCGGCCTGGGCCACGGCGCGGGCAAACGCCCCGTCCTCCCGGATCACATGGTCGGAGGGCAGCACCAGCAACAGCACGTCCCCGCCCCGGTTCTGCTCCAGAGCCGCCAGAGCCGCCACAGCGATGGCGGGCGCCGTGTTGCGGCCTTCCGGCTCCAGAATCACGCGGCCCGTGGGGTCCAGTCCCTGTTCCTGCATCTGGGCCGCGGCCAGAAAGCGCTGCTCCTTGTTGCAGATCACCAGGGGCGGCGTCAGGTCCGGCCGGACGCCGATCCGCTTCAGTGTGTCGCCGAACAGCGTATGACCGCCCAGGTCCATGAACTGTTTAGGATACAGACGGCGCGACAGCGGCCAGAGCCGGGTGCCGGTACCGCCGCACAAAATTACGGGACAGAGTTTCATTTAATGCTCTCCCACGGGGCAAAATTCAGGAAACATTCCCGAAGACCAAGGCGTTCAGTATATCCTGATATACCGGCGTCGACAATGCTCCCCGTGGAGAGCAGCCGCGCTTTGCTCCCGGATCAACCCCTTAGCCCCTTGCCCCGCAGACCGTTGCGTCGCAACCAGGCGGTTGTGGTCCCGCGCCTCCTCCCCGCTCTCGCCGTGGACCGCCAGGCCCGGCCGACACTTGAATACCCCCTTCGGGGTTTATCGGGAGATGATCAGACGGCGTTTCGTTGATATGAAGATTACGTGACGGCCCTGTATCCGCGCTGCACCGGATACAGCAAAGCGGAGACAGCCAACGGACTTTATAGCCCCCCGGCCCGCCCGGCGAACACGGGCGTCATGAGATAATCCACAGCGGAGCGGATATCCTCCACCCGTGAGGCCGGATCTTCCAGATAGCGGGGCAAACCTTCGCTTTCGTCCTGATGGGAGGCGTCAAAGGCAAGCGTCACATAACCCGCTTGCGCCAGGCTCCAGGCGTAGGGTGAGGAGCATTGCTCTTTTACCCCTCCACCGGGATGGGTCACCACGACGGAGGGATATTTTTTGTCCGCGTCAAAGCCGTCCGGAAGAAAGAGCAGCCCGGCAATATTCAGGTTGAATTTTTTGAAAGCGACCTTTTTTCCTTCTCTATAACGGGTATCATGCAACATACGCGTTCTTCCCTTGTTTGGCGCCCAGCCTTGCCGGGCTAGCCTGCACGCCTGATAAATCTTGCGGGAACGCCGCCCACAATGCTCCCCGCCTCCACGCTTTTGCTCACGACGGCTCCGGCGGCCACGACAGCTCCGTCGCCGACAGTCACGCCGGGAAGCAGCGTCGCGCCGGAACCGATCCAGACGTTTTCGCCAATAACTATGGGGGCGACATGGTGGATATGCCGTTCATCGGGAGACAAGCCGTGATTGATTGTCGCCAGCGTGACGCGATGCCCGATAAGCGCGCCGTCCCCCACATCAATACCGCCCTGATCCTGAAAACAGCAGCAGGCATTGATAAAGACGTTTTTCCCCAAGCGGATATTTTTGCCGAAGTCAGTATAAAATGGGGGGAACAGTCTGAAGGAAGCGTCTATTTCCCGCCCGGTAATGCGACGCATGAAATCGCGCACTTCATCAGGCGTGTGATATGCGCTGTTCAGCTCCGCAGTCAGCCGCATGGCTTCATACGTGCAATGTTCCATAAGCGCATATGCTTCCGTTCCGCATGTCAGAGGGTTCCCGCTGTTCAGATATTGCAAAAGCTGTTCAAGGTTCATGGAATCACCTTTGTTATGCTATACGAATGCATTCTTAAGGTTTGTTTGAAAGACTCGCCGCAGCTTTACCGGCAGCCTCAGACCCGTTTTCCCAAGTGACAGGCGGCTTCAAGAGCTGAAGCGTCATGCCGGACGCCGCCCGGCCCGGTTGCGCCCACGCCCTTGTCGTGCCGTTGGGGCCGTTCACCGCCCCTTCCACAGTGTTTTTATCATTTCCACGGCCGAGGCCCACAGATAACGAGACGGAAGCAGAAGGTTTGCACGGTCGGCATGATTTCATCCGGCCCCACATTTCATTGCGGACAGGACGCTTCCATATCTGCCGGAAACAATCTGTTGCTCATGTCACTTGAGATTTTGGGCGAAGAAGCCAGCCAGCCTGTCAAAGGGGATAAGGCCCGTGCGGTCATACAAATCCACATGTCCCGCTCCGGGAACAACAAGCAGCTCCTTGGGTTCCGCAGCACGCTTGTAGGCGTCTTCGCTGAATTCTCTGGAGTGGGCGTTTTCACCCGTAACAAACAGCATGGGGCGTGGAGAAATGGTTTCAATATCGTTGAACGGATAGAAATTCATGAACTTCACGTTGCTGCTCAGGGTCGGGTGCGTCGTGGTCAGCGGGGAAGCGCCCCTGGGGGTGAATTCCCCACGAGGAGTGCGGTAAAATTCAAAGAATTCCCGCTCAATGGGCGTGGACTTTTCCGTAAGCTCATGAACGGTGCCGCCGGTGTATCTGGTCGCGCCGCCGCTGAACTCCACGTAGCGCTGGGCCGCCGCCTCTTCGAGAAGCTTCTTTCTTTGCTCCGCACTCTGCCCGTGCCGGAGGCCGGTGCGGCCGGCGGCGCCCATATCGTACATGCTTATCGTGGCAATGGCCTTCAGACGCGGGTCGATCTTGGCGGCGCTGACGGCGAAACCGCCGCTGCCGCAGATGCCGATGACGCCGATCCGCTCACGGTCCACAAAGGGCCGGGTGCCTAGATAGTCCACAGCGGCGCTGAAGGTCTCGGCATAGATGTCCGGCGACACGGCATTGCGCGGTTCCCCGGCGCTGCCGCCCCAGAAAGCCAGGTCCACGGACAGGGCGACAAAACCCTGTTCCGCCATTTTCGTGGCGTAGAGATCCGCGCTCTGCTCCTTCACCGCGCCCATGGGGTGCCCCACGATGATCGCGGCGCGCTTCGCCGTCTGATCCATGCCCGTAGGCAGGAAAAGATTTCCGGCGACAGTCATTTTGTACTGATTTTTGAATATGACCGCCCGTACGATAACGTTTTTGCTTTTGTAGAAATTATCGGCATCGGCCGGCTTTGACTGCGCTGACGCCACGGCGGCCGCAGATATCATTCCGAGAACGGAGGTCATCATGCCAAGCTGTTTTAGTATACGCATGGTAGTATCCTTTTTCCTGATCCGGATCAGAGTAATCCGGGCACGCTGTTACGGCAAACACATGAGCAATCTTTCAACGCTTGTCGACTGCAATATCTTCCTGCTTTCCTGATATAGAGATCAGAGCGGCAAACAGCAAATACTTATATTGAATAGCTTACCATGCTTAACAAGCATAATAAAAGCGGCTATACTGCCTGCATGCCGGTCAGACCGCCGGGCGCGGGCAGCGCCGCCGCAACAAAAGGCAACACAGTTATGGAATTGAGAACGCTACGCTATTTTCTTGCCGTGACACGGGAAGAAACCATCTCCGGAGCGGCCGAGGCGCTGCATGTCACGCAGCCCACGCTCTCCCGGCAGATGATGGAGCTTGAGGGGGAGTTGGGAAAAACGCTGTTTCTACGCGGGAAAAGGAAGATCTCGCTTACTGAGGAAGGCCTGTTCCTGCGCAAGCGCGCGCAGGAAATTCTCGCGCTGGTGGAGAAGACGGAGTCCGAATTCAGCGCGTCAAATACAACCATCAGCGGCGATGTCCATATCGGCTGCGGCGAAACCGACGCCATGCGCCTGATTGCCCGCGCCGCCCGCAAATTGCGCGAAGCGCATCCCCATATCCTCTACCATCTTTTCAGCGGGAATGCGGGGGACGTCAGGGAACGGCTGGACAAAGGCCTGGTGGATTTCGGCATATTCATTGAACCCGTGGACCTGTCGCGATACGATTTCATCAAACTGCCGGTGACGGACATCTGGGGCGTATTGATGCGCAAGGACAGTCCCCTTGCGGCCAATACGACGGTAAAGCCCAAGGATCTGCGCGGGCTGCCGCTCATTTTTTCCAGGCAGTCCATGGTTAAAAACGAGATTTCCGGCTGGATGGGGGATGGATTCAATGAACTGAACATCATTGCCCAGTACAATCTGTTGTACAATGCGGCCCTGATGGTGGAAGAGGGAATGGGTTACGCGCTGTGCCTGGACAGGATCATCAGCACATCCGGGGACAGCCCTCTCTGTTTCAGGCCCCTGGAGCCGCGTCTGGAGGTCGGACTGGATATCGCCTGGAAAAAATACCAGGTGTTTTCAAAGGCCGCTGAAAAATTTCTGGAATACCTTCAGCGGGAAATAGCGGACTCCCAAAAAGGCGGGCGCGGCGCGGAAGAATAAGATCGCGCGCGGTTTCAAGCGGGATGTTCAGGCAAAAGGACCAACCCGTCACAGCCCCCTAATCCAGTTCGCGGCCAACCCACACCGCCCTTCCGATGATCCGCACCAGATCCGCCAGTTGCTCGCCGGTATCCGCCTCAATGGGGGCGTAGTCCGGATTGACGCTGCTCAGAATCAAACGGCCGGGCATGGCGTTGACGATTTTCAGGTAGACCATGTCCTCCACGCCCACCGCATAAATACGTCCCGGCACGGGATCGCTCTGGGACTGGTCGATGAGCACCACGTCGTTGTGCAGAATGCGCGGCTGCATGCTGTCGCCGGACACGCGCAACAGCACCATCTGCGCGGGGTTGCCCTTGCGGTGCAGAAAATCCCAGCGGAAGGCGTAATGGCGCAGGATTTCGCCGCCGGTTTCAAAACTGCCCGTGCCCGCCGAAAGCCGCGCCTCCACCATGGGCACCATGACCAGACGCGCCTCGGACTTGTCCAGAATGCCGCCGTCGGCGTCCCCCTTACCGGCCAGCAGCCAGTCCAGGGAGCAGCGCAACGCCTCGGAAAGACGCACGGCATACTCGCCCTTGGGCATTTGCCCGTTCTCATATTGCTGAATGGTGGTCAGGCTCACGCCCACCTGGGCCGCCAGATCCTGCTTGCGCAGTTCGAGCTGCAGGCGGCGCTGGCGCAGCCGTCCGGAAAAACCGTTGTGCGCACCGATGGAAGAAAGGGATGTCGTGTTCATGGCGCTTCCATTTTTACGTTAATAACGTAAGGAAGTTAGACGGAACATACAGGGAAAATTGCAAATTTTTCTTTTGAAAAAATGGAAAAAGCATGCAGAATAGGCACTGTTCTTGGAACAAATAGATCATTTTCGCGCCTAAGGCAAGATTTTCCTTGAAATAACACCAATTTTCCGCCCTTGAGCGGCGTTGCCGCCGCCCGGAGCCATTCCGTCGTCGGGTATTATCCAGGCTGTCGTGATGGAAGCATTTTAAATCAAATGTTTTCTTTTTATTATATAATTTTTCTTGCAAACAGACATAAAAATAGATAATTCACATGAAAACAGTTTTATGCGATGGAAAACTTTGATACGGGAGCATAGCATGTCCGAACTGCATGATGAAATCCAAAACCTGAGCGCTGTGCTGGAGCTTTTGCAAACCGAAGCACGCGGCGGCCAGCGGCCCGTACTGCGCCTGGCCAGCAGCCACCTCCGCCTGCTGGCCAGAACCCTGGAGCTTTACGGCGAAAACGCGGGGACAGCCGTTCCTCCGGCACACGGCGCCGCGCCCCTTCCCCCCGCCGCAACGGAGGTCTGCCATGTGCGCCAGTAAGGCCGCATCCGCTTCCGGCCGCGCGGGCTGCAAGGGGCGTCCCCCTCTGCCGCGCGGGCGCGACTCCTGGGGGCACGCCCTGCGTCTGGCCCAGGAAGAGCGGGAGTGGGAGGAAATCCTGCGCCATTTGCCGGACAACGTGCGCCAACTCTGGGACGCCCTGCGTGATACGCGCCTGCTCTGGCGCGTGCTGCAGGCATACGGCGGCCGGAATTTGCGCGTGCCCCGGCTGGAACCGGACGCCAACAGCCCCCTGCGCCGCCGTCTGGGCCTGCGTTGCGTGCGCAAGCTCATGGCGGCCTTCGGCGGCACTTTTGTCTATGTGCCGCGCTGTAATGCCCTGCGGGAAAAATTGCGCCAGCGGGAAATCATTGAAGCCTTCGGCAAGCATACAGCCCACGGCCTGAGCAGCACCGCAGCCGTGGCGGCCCTGGCCCTGCGTCACGACATGTCCGACCGGCGCATCTGGCAGATCCTCAAAAAGGAAGCCTCGGCCCCGGTCCAGGCCCGCGTGCTCCGCCGCCTGAGTGATTCCACAGCCCTGAGTGAGGCGAACGCCGGGCTCAAAAATGAGGATAACAGAATGTAATCATTGCCGATCTCAAGAATAAACAACCTTAAAAAAATTTCAACCCCGCGATTTTGCGGGCTTTTTTTTTGATTTTTGAGGAAGTCGCCCCCCCTGAAACGCGCTGACCAGCGCCATTCAAGGCTTTCGCCTTACTGAAACCTTTCAGTCTTACGCGCGCCGGACTTTTTGGCATGTTCTACCCACGCCGCCGTTTTTCGCGGCGGCAATCTCAACCCGCCAAGGAGCGCAGCATGTCCGACGCCTTTCAACTGGCCCATGCCTTCACCGCCCGCTGGGAGGGCGGCCTTTCCGACCACCCGTCCGATCCGGGCGGCCTCACCAACCACGGCGTCTCCCTGCGTTGGGTGCAGGATCTGGCCCGGCAGGCCCGCGAGGAATGCCGCCGCCTGCTCCGCAGCTGCGACGGCTGCGGGGAACGCGCCACGCCCCAGTGCGGCTGGTACAGCCTGGATCTGGACACGGACGGCGACGTGGACGCCGACGACATCCGGGCCTGCACCAAGGCTCAGGCCGCGGCGCTGTTCAAAACCCATTTCTGGGACAAACTGAACTGCAAGGCCCTGTCTCTGCCGCTGGCCGTGACCCTCTACGACGGCGCGGTGAACATGGGTCCGGCGCGCGCCGTGCGCCAGCTTCAGCAGGCCATGAACGTCACGGGCGAGGCCCAGCTCGACCATTACAGCCCCATCGCCGAGGACGGGATCATGGGGCCGCGCACCCTGGAACTGGCCGAAGCCCTGGCCGCCGCCCACCTGGATTTTTACGCAGCCCGGCTGAGCCTGCGCCTGCGCGAAACCTTCTACCGCGACCTGGCTGCCCGACGGCCCTCCATGAAGGTCTTTCTGGCGGGCTGGCGCAACCGCGCGCGCTCCCTGGCGCAATACCTGGCCGAACTGGAACGGGGGGCCGCCTGATGTGGTCCCTGCTGGAAAAACTGCTGGGTGGCGTGGCCGGAGGGCTGGGCAAGATTCTGCCGGACCGCAACCGTCAGAACGAAGCCCAGAGCCGGATCAACGAGGCCGAAGTGGGCGGCGCGCCCGCCAGCCGCCTGCGGCTCTGGCGCTCTTTTCTGGGCTGGATTCTGACCCTGCTCTTCGCCTGGGAAGTGGTGGGCAGGCTGATTGTGATCCCCCTGTTCTTCGCGAACTGGGGACACGGCCTGCCGCCCTCGGCGCTGGATCAGATCATGGCGCTTTTGCTGGGCATGCTCGGCCTGGGATTTTAACGACAGGGAGGTTCCCGTGTTTACCGACATTTTCACCTCTCCGGGCGCGTCGCTGCTGATTCTCGTCATCCAGGGCCTGTTCGCCTGGGCGCTCTGGAGCCTGCGCCGGATCTTCGTGCGCGGCGACGACTATCTGCTGCATCTCCAGCGCGAGGCCCGGCGCGAGTCGGCCACGGCCCGCCGCCTGAGCGCCCTGGAGGAACATCTGCGGCAAATGCCCGCGGGCGACGACATGGCCGGGCTGCACGGCGAACTGGCCGCCCTGCGCGGCGAAATCCAGGCATTGAACGTGCGCATCTCCGGCCTGGACCGCCTGCTGGAACGCCTGGAGCACGGCCTGGACCGCCAGGAAGACCGCCTGCGCCTGCTGCCCGGCCCGCACTGCGCCGCCGGTGCGCCCCTGAACGGGAGTGCGCGCTGATGGCCCGGCCGGACCGTCCGTCCGCCACGTTGCCGGGCAAGCTTCCGGACAGCCTGGAAAAACGCCTTGACCTGCTCAGCCGCACCCTGGATGACGCTGAAATCGCGGACAAGAGTATTGATATCGTGAGGGAAATCAAGGAATTGCACGCAATCCTGCGATCCTTCCGGGAAGCGGCGGCCCCGGCGGAGCCGCCCGCCCGGCGCCTGGTGGTGGTTTGGGGCGGTCCCGCGAGCCGGGGCGCGTCCTCCTCCGGGCCGGGCGTCGCGTCCACGGCCCGCAAACAAAAAAAATCAAGCTCCCCGGACGAGTGAAACCATGCCCTGTGTGATTCCGTATCGCCCGCGCCCGCTGCAGTGGCGCTTTCACCAGGAGCGCACCCGCTTCTGTGTGCTGCTCTGCCACCGCCGCTTCGGCAAAACCGTGGCCGCGGTCAACGACCTGATCCGCGAGGCCCTGCGCCGTGGCGGCGCGGACTGGCGGGCCGCCTACGCCGCACCCTTTCTGGGCCAGGCCAAGGCCGTTGCCTGGGATTACTGCAAGCATTTTGCCGGGGCCGTGCCGGGCACGCGCTTTCTGGAAAGCGAACTGACCTGCATCCTGCCCCACGGCGCGCGCATCCGCCTGCTGGGCACGGACAACGCCGAGGCCTTGCGCGGTCTGTACCTGGACGATCTGGTCCTGGACGAACCGGCGGACATGCCGCGCCGGGTCTGGAGCCAGGTGCTGCGGCCCATGCTGGCCGACCGCCAGGGGCGGGCCCTGTTCTGCGGCACGCCGCACGGCACGGACAATCTGCTCTATGACGTCTGGCAGCAGGCCGGGGCCGACGCAGACGGCTTGTGGTCGCGCTTCTGCTTTCCGGCCTCCCGCACCGGCTACCTGCCGGAGGCGGAACTGGCCGCCGCCCGACGCGGCATGGACGAGGCCGAATACCGGCAGGAATTCGAATGCTCCTTCGCGGCGGCTGTGCGCGGAGCCTATTACGCCTCTCTGCTGGATCAGGCCGAAAACGAGGGCCGCATCGTGAACCTCTCTCCCGCGCCGGACCTGCCGGTGCATACGGCCTGGGATCTGGGCATGGACGACGCCACCGCCATCTGGTTTTTCCAGGTGGAACCTTCGGGCCAGTGGCGCATGCTGGACTATTACGAGGCCAGCGGCGAAGGCCTGCCCCATTATGCCCATGTGCTGCGGCAGAAAGCCCTGCCGCCGGGCCAGGGAGAGGCCGGACCGGACGGAAATGCGCCCGGCCGGGGCTTTTGCTACGGCCGACACCTGGCCCCGCGCGACATCCGCGTGCGCGAGCTGGGCACGGGCCAGAGCCGTCTGGAAAGCGCGGCGCGCCTGGGCATCAACTTCAGCCTGGCCCCGTCCCTGCCCCTGGCCGACGGCATTGACGCCACGCGCCGCCTGCTGCCCCGGCTCTGGTTCGACGCTGCGCACTGCGCCCACGGCATCAAGGCCCTGCGCTCCTACCGGCGGCTCTGGCGGCCCCGGCAGGAAAATCCGGCCTCCGGCCCCCTGCACGACTGGGCCAGCCATGCGGCCGATGCCCTGCGTTACGCGGTCACGGGCTTTCGGGCCGTGCCGGATACGAGCGGAGCAGCGCGTCGAGCGCGTACGGAATACGATTTTTTCGGGGAAACGGCAGGAAAAAGCCGCTGAGGAAGAGGAGCGCTAATGAAACTTCGCTACCGGCAATGCCTGGGTAAACGCGTTCGCGCGGCCCTTTTTCAACAGATGGAAGAGGAAGGCCTGCTGCCCTTCGCCATGAGCGCCTGGGAAAAACCTACGCTCAAGGACTGGCTGGCGCTTACGGCCACCAACAGCGGCGCGGCGGTGCTGTTGCGTTGCGAGGACGAAGCCGGACGGATTCTGGGCTGCGGCCTGTTCACGCGCCGACCCTACCGCGTCTGGCATTTTGATTTCACGGCCTTCCGGGCGGGCTTTTCCGTAGCCGCGCAACAGGCGCGCGGCGGCTTCGCCTGGATGTTCAGGCATCGGGACTGCACGTCCGTCATGGGCGTCTGCCCGGCCCCCAACCGCCACGCCTGGCGGCTGGCCGAGGCATGCGGCTTCCGCATTCTGGCGCGCCTGCCCGAGGCCTGCTTCTACGCCCGCAAGGGCAACTATGTGGACGGCGTGCTGGTGCTCTGCACCAGGGAAGATCTGAACACGGTCATGCAAAGAAAAAAGGAGGTCATCATGGGATTTGGAGGAGGCGGTACGCCCAGCATTCCCGAGCCCACGCCCGTGCCCAAGCAGGAAGTGCAGAAACCCGTTACCGAGGCGGCCACGGCGGCCCGCCAGAATCAGCGGGACAAGGCGGCCAAGGCCGCGGGCATCGGCGGGTCCATCTACACCAGCCCCCTGAACCGCGCGGACGGCAACACGCGCAAAACCCTGCTGGGGCAGTAACCCATGAACGCAACCCTCACCGGGCGCGTCTCCGCTCCCGGCACGGACGGCGAAACCCGCTTCAGGGCGGACGTGCGCGAACTGGCCCGCCGCCACCGCGCGCTGCTGCGTCGCCGCGCGCCCTGGGACGCGGCCTGGCAGAGTCTGGCGGACCACTTTCTACCCACGCGCTGCCGCCTGCGCCCCACGGACAACGACGCCGAGCAGGGTCCCATGCTCAACAGCCGTCTGGTGGACGCCACGGGCATCCTGGCCATGCGGATCCTGGCCGCCGGCTTGCAGGGCGGTCTGACCAGCCCGGCCCGGCCCTGGTTCCGCCTTTCCCTGGACGACGCGGGCCTGGCCAAAAGCCGCGCCGGACAGGTCTGGCTGGACGAGGTGGCCGCGCGCATGCGCGTGGTCTTCCAGCGTTCCAACTTCTACAACGCCATGCACACCCTCTATGCGGAGCTGGGCACTTTCGGCACGGCCTTTGCCTTTGAACTGGCCGACCCGCGCTGGGGCTTCCGTTTTGTGCCGCTCTGCGCCGGGGAATACGCGCTGGACTGCAACGCCCGTCGCCGGGTGGACACGGTTTTCCGCCGCGCGTCCATGAGCCTGCGCCAGATTGCGGAAGCCTTCAGCGCGACCGCCCTGCCCGAATCGCTGCGCGAGGCGCTCCGCCGCAATCCGGAGGAACGGCATACGGTGATCCAGGCGGTCTTTCCCCGCTCCGGCCGCACGCCGGGGCGGCTGGACGCGGCCGGCATGCCGGTGGCGTCGGTGCACTGGCTCGAGGGCCGCGAAGGCGGCGCGCATCCCCTGCGGGAATCGGGCTTTACGGCCTTTCCCGGTTTCGGCCCGCGCTGGGAGGCGGCCGGGAGCGACATCTACGGCCGTTCCCCGGCCATGGACGCCCTGCCCGACTGCCGCATGCTGCAACAGATGGGCATCACCACGCTCAAGGCCATCCACAAGGCCGTGGACCCGCCCATGAGCGTGGCCGCCGGGCTCAAATCCGTGGGCCTGGACCTCACGCCCGGCGGCATCAACTACGTGGACAGCCTGCCCGGCCAGAGCCCGCAGGCGGCCACGCCCCTGCTCCAGGTCCGGCCTGACCTGGCCACGGCCCGCAAGGCCATGGAAGCCGTACAGAACCAGATCCGCGCCGGACTGTACAACGATCTCTTCAAACTGATCCTGGAAGGCCGCGCCCAGGTCACGGCCAGCGAAATCGCGGCCAGGGAGGAGGAAAAGCTGGTGCTCATCGGGCCGGTGCTGGAACGTCTGCACGACGAGCTGTTCATCCCGCTCATCGACCGCACCTTTGAGCTGATGCGCGGCCTGGACATGCTGCCGCCCTGCCCGCCCGAACTGGCGGGCCGCCGCCTCAGGGTGGAATTCGTCTCCCTGCTGGCCCAGGCCCAGAAGCTGGTGGGCGTCAGCGCGGCGGACCAGTACCTGGCCCTGACCCTCAGGGCTTCCACGGCCTGGCCCGAGGCTCTGGACAGCCTCAATGTGGACAATCTGCTGGACAGTTACGCCGAAAGCCTGGGCCTGCCCGTGAGCCTGACCCGCCCGCCCGAGGAGCGCCGCCTGCTCCGCCAGGCCCGCGCCGACGCCGCGCGGAGCGGGGAACTGACCAGACAGCTCGGAGAAGCGGCGGACCTGCTCAAAACCCTGGCCCGGAGCCCTCTGGCCCAGGCCCGCGCCGACGGCGGCGACGGCAGCGTGCTGGACGGTCTGCTCAGCCTGCTGCGCCAAGCCGCGAACGGCGCTGCCCCGGTTTCCGCGTCCGACCATGAGAGGGGCGCGCCGCCTCCGGCACACTCTTCCGGGGGGGCCGCCTGATGGATGTTTTCGCTCCCTACGAACAGGCCCCGCAGCGTGAAGCCCGGGCGCGGCGCGCGGCGGAACAGCAGGAGCAACGGCTGCGCGCCGCCGTGGATGCTCTCATGGACAGCCCGGACGGCCGCTGCCTGCTGCGCTGGCTGATCCAGCTCTGCCAGTGCTTCCAGGCCCTGACGCCGACCGGCGGCGATCTGGAAACGCACCGGCTGATTTTCACCGAAGGCCGCCGCTTTGTGGGCATGCGCCTGCTGCGGCTCCTGCAGGACGCCGATTCCGGCCATCTGCCCCGGCTTTTGCAAACCAAGGAGGACGATCATGGCATCTGAAACGGAGTTTCCCCTGCCCGGATTTATTCCCGGCGACGCCGGTTCCGGGGACGACGGCGCGTCCAGTCCGGCCCCGGCTGCGGCTGCTGGCGGAGAGGCCGCTCCCGCGACCCGGCCCGACGCGCCACCGGCCGACGCCGAGACCACGTTCAGCGAGCGTTTCACGGCCCGGCTGCGCGAGCATGAAAGCGAGCAACGCACGCGCTGGCAGGCGCAGGTGGACCAGTGGCGGCGGGACGTGGCCCGTGATCCCGATCTGGGCGGCGACAATCTGTCCGCCTCCGTGGCCCGCGCCCAACTGGCCCTGGACCGTTTCGACCAGGACAAGAGCATCGGCCGTCTGCTGGAGCAGTCCGGCTACGGCAACCATCCGGCGGTGGTCCGCTTTTTCAACCGCATGGCCGACGCGCTCATGGAGGACAGTCCGGCCCTGGGGCAACCGGGGCATGAGATGCCGCCGCTGGAGGAGCGCATGTACGCGGGCTGGAGTTCCAGAGGCTGACCTTTTTGGCGGCGGCTGCGTTAGCGGTAGCCGTTATGCGGCACAGCCGCATTACGGATAGCGACAGCATCGCTGCGGCGCGGTCCGCTTCGGTCATGTAGACGGCTACACTTCCTTCGGCGGGCCGTTTGCTTACCTTGCCAAGGTGCAAAAATCTCAGCCTCTGGAAAGGCCGTTTAAAAAATCACAGCAACACCAATCACACGAGGATACGTATGTCCAATTCCCTGGGTTTCGTGGTCTCACTGGCTGAAATGGAGCAGTTCTACCGCGGCGGCAAGGCCGGGCAGATCATCGAACTGATGAACAAAACCAACGACATCATGGACGACGTGCTCTGGATGGAGTCCAACCAGTCCGACGGGCATCTGACCCGCATCCGCACGGGCCTGCCCGAGGTTTACTGGCGCAGACTCTATCAGGGCACGCCGCCTTCCAAGTCGCAGTGGAGCCAGGTCAAGGAAGGCTGCGGCATCCTGGAGGCCATCATGGAGCTGGACGTGGAGGAACTGCGCCTCTACGGCAGCCGGGACAAATCCTTCCGCATGAGCGAGGGCGTGGCCTTTGCCGAAGCCATGCGCCAGAAGGTGGCCGCCACCCTCTTTTACGGGGACAGCAATCTGAACCCCGACGAGTTCAACGGTCTGGCCATGCGCTATCCGGCCCGCGACGCCAACAACGTGCTGGACGCGGGCGGCCGCGACGAGGCGGGCTGCACCTCGCTCTGGCTGATCTCCTGGGGCGCGCAGGCCGTGCACGGCATCTACCCCAAGGGCAGCAGCGGCGGCCTTTCCCATGAGGACCTCCAGACCTACATGGCCCAGGACCCGGACGGCCGCAAATACCAGGTGGTGGGCGACAAGTACAACTGGCGCTGCGGCTTGGCCGTGCGCGACTGGCGCGGCGTGGTGCGCGTGGCCAACCTGCCGGTCAAGGATCTGGACAAGCGCAAGGGTCAGAGCGGCTTCATCGACCTGCAGAAGCTGACTATCGAGGCCAAGAACCGCATGCCCCAGCATCTGCGCCAGAAGGCCGTCTGGTACGCCAATGCCGACGTGCTCACGGCCCTGGAGCTCCAGAATTCCGACGCAGGCAACGTGCAGTTGCAGTACGGTGAATTTTTCGACGCCAAGGCCGTGCCTGTGCTGCACGGGCGGCCCGTCCGCCAGTGCGACGCCGTGCTTTCCGGCGAAAGCGCCGTGTAGAGCCTTTGCCGCAAACCCTTCCGCCACACGAACCCAAGGAGCTTTCATGGCCATCATCGACCGCAACGCCGTCTTTTTCGAAGGCCCGCTGACCGCCGACGCCCAAAGCGCGGCGGTGGCCCTTAACGCCCTGAAACTGCCGGGCCGCATGGAGCCCATGCCCATGCGCGTCTCCGTCACCCAGGCATTTGCGCCCGAGGAAGTGCTGAGCCTGTCCTTCACTCTGGAGGAGGCCGACGCGCCGGACGCGGCGGGCGGCTCCTGGTCCGCCGTGCCCGGCGCGGCCTGGAGTTTCACGGGCGCTCAGCTCGGTCTGGGCGCGCGCCTCGGCCCCCGGTTTCTGCCGCAGGGCGTGCGCAAACCCTGGCTGCGTCTCGGTTTCGCGCTCACCCCGCAGAGCGGCGAGAGCGTCAGCTCGGGCAGGCTCTTCGCGGCCCTGCTGCGGGAGGAGGATTTGCCGTATGAGGCGGAGCTTCAGGTCAAGTAGGGAGCAGCGCCCGCTTTTTTGAAACTTGCCGCTCGCATGAGGGATGTTTTGCCCTTCGGGTATGAACTTTTTCGCTCCGATCCAGCTTGGGCCGCCTCCCGGCACGGGGCCGGGGGGCTTACGCAGCCCCCCAGGCCTCTTGCAAGCCCTTCCCCCCGCTTTATACACCGCAACGCATGGGCGCGGCGCAGAGAGGAGCTTGCCCGCGTGCGGGCTGCGCTCCTGATCGCCGCGTTCAATTCCCGACGATTGAATATTGCTTTTATCCAAAACGGTAGGCGGCCAGAACTGGAGCGGAAAGGCAAATCCCGTACCCGAAGGACAAAAAACCTTAATCCGGGCGGCAGGCCCCTCTCCCCCAAACATCCACTTCAAGGACTCGTATGACCATCAGTCAAATCTCCATCTGGAACCGCGCCCTGGGTTTTCTGGGCACGCGCAGCGTGGCCTCGGAGCGGGAAAATACGCCCGAGGCCCTGCAATGCCGCCTGTACTGGGATTCGGCCCGGCGGCAGGTTTTGCGCGACTTTCCCTGGAACTTTGCCCAATGCCGGGCCTGGCTCGCGCGTCTGCCCCTGCCCGAGGGTTTCGAGCGCGAATTCCGCTTTGCCTACGCCCTGCCGGACGACTGCCTCAAGGTTCACGAAGTCCGCCATGAGGGCATTGCCCCCCGGCCCTTCAGCCTGGCCCAAAACACGGCGGACGCGGCCGGATCGGCGTCTTTTCTGGCCACCGACGCGGCCCGCGCCCTGCTGCTCTATACCGGAGACGTGCGGAACAGCCGCCTGTTCGACGATCTTTTCGCCCATATGCTGGCCCGCAAGCTGGCGGCCCTCATCGCCGTGCCCCTGCTCAAGAACAACAGCCAGAAGGTTAGCGAGCTGGAAAAACTCTATGCCGAAAGCCTGCCCCAGGCCCGCCAGGCGACCGCCTCCGAACGGCGCGAATCCGCCCCGGACGACGCATGGCTGACGGCGCGGCGGGAGGCGCTATGACCATGCCGTACAGCGCGAGCCGCGCGCTTTTTGAAGGCAACGGCGCGGCCACGCAATTTCCCTTTTCCTTCCGGGTCTGGGAGGAATCCCAACTGGTGGTCAGCCTGACTTCGCCCCAGGGCGAAACCAGCCGGGCCATGGGCTGGACGGCCACGCTCAGCGACAGCGGCGGCACGATCAGCTATCTGCACAAAGGCGCGCCCCTGCCCGAGGGCTGGAAGCTGGCCATTGTGCGCAACATGCCCTTCAGCCAAGACATTGATCTGGTCAGCGGCGCACGCTTTGACCCGCAGGTCATGGAGGACGGTCTGGATCAGGCCGCCGCCGAACGCCAGCAGTTGCTGGAACAGCTCTCCCGGGCCGTGATTCTGCCGCCCAGCAGCGAACAGAGCCCGCAAGAGGTGGTGGAAGGAATCACAACGGACAGGGAACGGGCCGAGCGGGCCGCCGGCGGCGCGGCGGCCTCGGCTCTGGCCGCGGCCCGGAGTGCGGATGAAGCCGCCGACCATACCGTCACGGCCGCGAGGGAGGCCGACAGGGCCAGGGCCGAAGCCGACAGAGCCACGGAAATCGCCAATGTGGGTCCGGCCACGGCGGACAAAGCGGGTCTGGTCAAGATCGGGGATTACATCAAGGTGGATGCCGAAGGGCGTATTTATCTCGATCCTTGGGCCATTTACCCGCCGCGTTCCCCCATCCCTGTGCAGGGCGTCGCCTTCGGCGGCTCGGACGGACGCCGTGCCATCATGCCCGGAGAAACAACCGCGCGGGAAGATTGGATTCTCTGCGACGGCGGATCTGACGGGAGAGGCGGCACAGTCCCCCAAATAGGCGGACGTGTTGTTTTGGGCGCGGACGAAAGTCATCCGGCTGGTTCCACCGGCGGTTCCGGGACGCATGATCACAGTATTTCCGGCACTGTTGGAGCCACGACGCTGACGGAAAGCCAGTTGGCGAATCACCAGCACCAGTTCAGGACCGGGGGGAATGAACAGTCAAGTGGAGCGGAAGCTACGCAAGGCGACTATGCGTGGTTGGGCTATACATACTCCACAGGCGGCTCCCAGGCTCATGCCCATAGTCTGGCGGCCAGCAGCGGCGCGGCCAGCAGCCTGTCGCCGTACTACGCCCTGGCCTACGTTATACGCATTTCATGATAGCGGCGAAAGCATAAAGACGTTTGAAACGCCGTAATGCGGCTTTAGATGAGGAGATTCATATGCCTAACGTCACTGTTGTCCCTGCAGACCGACTGATTATCGTTGACGGCGAGGCTCTGCGTTTCGACTTCCCGGCCCCGGTCAACCTGCGTGCCCTGCAATGGGATGGCGCGCTCCGGACAGGTCATGTGGAGTTCACCGACGACTATAACCAGTCTCTGGACGCCACCCTCTACGCCGAGGAAGTGGCCCCATTTGCGGCTCTGCACAAAGCCGAAAAAGCCCGCCTCTCCACCGAGGCCGAAACCGCCGAAGCCGCGCGCTTTGCCGAATACAACAGTGAAAACGCACGTTTTATCCGCCTGCGCGCAGCGCGCGACGCCCGCGTGGCCGACACGGACTATCTGGTTATGCCGGACTATCCTCTGGATAACGCGGACATGGTCACGGTCCGCGCGTACCGCCAGGCCCTGCGAGATTTGCCCCAGCAGGACGGCGCCCCCTGGGACGGCGGCGGGGAAGAAACCCCTTGGCCTGTGCTCGCACGTTAGAGCCGCTCAACCGTGAACTGCTCTAACGTGCCGCCTCACGGCGTAAGAAACGCCGCGAAAACCAGGCATCCAGGGGCTTTTCCGTCAAAAGCCAGCAGCAGTAGCCTGTCAGGATGGAAATCAAAGAAATAAGAAACACATACAGATCACCGGACAAAGCGGGCCACATCCCGGAAAGCGTCAATATTTTACCGAGAGCCGACTGCACTATGCCATGTGAAAGATACAGGCTGTATGAACTGTTGCCCACAGCCGACAACCAGCACGGCATGCGCAACGTCCCGGCCCTGTCCAGGAAAACCACGCCAAAGACCAGCAGCGCCGCCGGAATTCCCCAACTATAGCCCCGGTAAAAAGGCAGATATTCGCTGCCCCAGAAAAGCGCGGGGGCCAGCAAAAGCGCCGACAGCGCGCTCCACTTCGGTATCCTGACCGCCCGGCGGAGAGCGTATCCGATTGCCATACCATACAGGAATTCCGCCAGCAGCGAACTGCTGAAAATCGTCAACAGCGGGATGGTTTCTTTCTGAGGGATAAACGTACCGCCCGCGAAACAGACGATAATGATCGGAACAAACCATTTTCTGTCAAAAAAAAGAGCAAGGGTTACCAACAGATAAAAATAAAATTCATAGGTCAGCGCCCATGCGGCGCCCAACAGATAGTACGTATTTAACGGGCCGTTCATACCATTGAAACAGGGAATCAGAAAAAAGGAAAAAATTGTCTGCTCAAGGTTGAATACCGGATGAGAGGCCAGCGCGTGTGAAAAAAATAGAAAAACGATAACCCAGGGCACAAGGTTAAGCCAATAGACAGGAAAAATACGAAAAATACGCTTTTTCAGAAAAAACGCGGCATTGACCGGACAACCGAAACGATCCCAGCAGGTATAGACGATGACCAGACCGCTGATGACAAAAAAGATATCGACGCCGACCTGTCCGCCCTTGGCCAGCAAGGGAATACTGTTGAGCCAAGCCGGCTGCGCTCCCTTGGCGACGAACTTTTCCAGTAAAACCTGAGCGTGGAAAACGACTACCAGGATGGCCGCGATCCCGCGCAAAGCCTGGATGGAGAGAATTTTATCGCCTTGTGCCATACTGTCTCACAATTTTTATCGCGATATAATATATGAATTCATATATAAAAACAAATATCTTTAAGCCTGAAACAAATTCACCGCATCCTTCAGGAGCAAAGCATGCGCATAGCCCTGCAAAACTTCACCGGCGGCGAGGTGGCCCCGACTCTTTCCGCCCGCTATGATCTGGCCCGCTACCGCAATTGCGTGGCCTGCATGGAAAACATGCTGCCCGGCCTGCACGGCGACGTGGCCCGGCGGCCCGGCACCCGCTTTCTGGCTGACCTGGGCGGCGGCGCGGTGCTGATCCCCTTCAGTTTCAGCGCCGAGGCCGGGCAGAATTTCGCCCTGGTTTTCGGCGAAAAAAGCCTGCGTATCGCTGACGCCGACGGACTTGTGGAAAACGTGCCGCCTATCGCCACACCCTATGCGGCGGAAGACCTGCTGGAAATCTCCCACGCCCAGGCCGGCGACGTGGTCTATCTGGCGCATCGCCGCTATCCCCTGCACAAGGTGGTGCGCCGGGACGCCGGAAACGCGTCCGGCGGCTACGCCTGGAGCCTGGAAAAAGTGGTCCTGAACACCTCCCTGCCCGCTCCCGCCGCGCCGTCGATAGCCTTTTCCGGCAGCGGCGATTCCTATACGTTGCGCTACAAGGTGGCCGCCGTGGACGACAAGGGCCGCCAGTCTCTGCCCTCGCCCGCAGGGCAGAGCACGGGCGCGCGCCATCCCTCGGACTGGGTGCAGGGCAACAGCGCCACCATCTCCTGGCAGGCCGTGAACGGGGCGGCGGAATACAACATCTACCGGGAGGAAGCCGGTTATTTCGGTTTTATCGGCATCTCGCGGGACACCACCTTCAGCGACCAGAACTATCAGGCCGACACCGCCGACACCCCGCGCGAGGACTGGAATCCCTTTGCGGACAACAACAATCCCGGCGTAGTGGCCTTCCACCAGCAGCGCATGGTCCTGGCCGCCACGCCCGCCGCGCCCCAGGCCTTTTACATGTCGCGCACCGGCGATTTTGAAAATTTCCGCAAGTCCCGCCCGCTTCAGGACGACGATCCGGTGGAATACCTGATCGCCTCGGGTTCCATCGACGCCATCACCTGGGCCGCCAGTTTCGGCGATCTGCTGCTGGGCACCTCGGGCAGCGAATACAAGGCCGGGGGCGGCGACGGCGCTGCCATCACCCCCAACAGTGTGAGCATCACGGCCCAGTCCTACTGGGGCAGCGCCGGGCTGGCGCCCATCATCATCGGCAATTCCATCCTGCATGTACAGCGCCACGGGGCCCGCGTACGCGACCTCTTCTACTCGCTGGAAAAGGACGGCTACGCGGGCAACGATCTCTCCATTCTGGCCCCGCATCTGTTCGAGGGACACAGCCTGAAGCAGTGGGCCTATCAGCAGACGCCAGGCTCCACCATCTGGATCGCGCGCGACGACGGCCTGCTGCTGGCCTTCACCTATATGAAGGAGCACGACATCTGGGGCTGGTCGCGCCAGATCACGGACGGCCGCGTGCGCTCCGTGGCCGCGCTTTCCGGCCAGGACAGCGACGTGCTGCTTCTGGTGGTGGAGCGGGAGATTCAGGGCGAAACGCGCTTTTTTCTGGAACGCCTGGGGGACCAGTGGCAGGACGCCGCGCCTGTGGCCGAGGCCTTTTTTGTGGACTGCGGCCTGACCTTCCGGCGGGAAACGCCCTCCACGCGGGTCAGCGGCCTGGAGCATCTTGAAGGCCGCGCGCTTTCGGTGCTGGCCGACGGCAGCCCGGTGGAGGGTTGCGTGGTCCGGGACGGCGTCATTGAACTGCCCTATCCGGCGAGCGTGGTTCAGGCCGGGCTGGGCTTTGTCTCGGCCCTCTCGCCCCTGCCGCTGGAAAGCGACACCCAGTCCGGTTCCACCCTGGGGCGCGGGCGCTCCCACGGGCGCTGCACATTGCGCCTGCACCGCAGCGTGGGCGGCAAGTACGGCCCCGGCCGGGACGAACTCTACGACCTGCCCTTTCTGCCCGAGCGCTGGGGCACGGCCGTGGCCCCTTTTTCCGGGGACGTGGACTGCATTCCCGGCGGCGGCCAGAGCAGCGCGGCCACGCTCTGGCTGGTGCAGGACAGACCCTTGCCCTTCCGGCTGGCGGCTCTGGTGCTGGATGTGGACTTCGGCGAACACTAACGGAGGAGCGCCATGCTCAGTTTTCAGGAGGAAAGGTTCAATCAGGTGGGTGACGAGGCTCAGGCCCTGACCCGGGCCCACTGGGATGAGGTGGAAGCCGTCCTGCACGGCGAGCAGGCCTATCAACTGGATGCGGCGCGATACGCCGCGCTGGAAGGGCTGGACATGCTGGCCGTGATCACGGCCAGGCACGGGGACGGACGTCTGGCGGGCTACGCCGCCTTCACGGTGCTGCCCTGCCCACACCGGCCGGGCGTCATCCTGGCGGCCCTGGACGGGCTTTATCTCGCGC
The DNA here is from genome assembly GCF_009696265.1 of Desulfovibrio porci. Lineage (NCBI taxonomy): Bacteria > Pseudomonadati > Thermodesulfobacteriota > Desulfovibrionia > Desulfovibrionales > Desulfovibrionaceae > Desulfovibrio > Desulfovibrio porci. Next base: position 12,673 of record NZ_VUMH01000008.1, on the reverse strand, counting down.
CCGAGGCGCGGCGCGGCCTGGCCGCTCTCGGCCTGCTGCGCCGCGCGGAAAGCTGCCTCACCGCGCGCGGCGTGGGACTCATCCAGTACAGTTCACCGGCCTCGCGCCCTTGCGACGCGCTCTACCGCCGTCTGGGCGCACGGCACACGGAAACGGTCTGGCACAAAACCATTACACCAGAGGAGGTGCGGTAAATGGCCATTGCAAGCGGCGCCGCCGCCGTCATCGGCGCGGCCCTGGCCCTGGCGGGCACGGCGGCGGGCGCGGTAAGCGCGGTCCAGCAGGCGCAGAGCCGGAAACAGCAGACCCAATACCAGTCCCAACTGGCGGAACGCAACGCCAGGATCGCGGAGCAGAACGCCCGCCTCGCCGACGACGAGGCCCGCGCGGCCCGCAGGGAAGGAGTCGAGGACGCGGCCCGCAAACGGCAGGAGGCGGCCCGGATCATCGGCGCGCAACGGGCCGAAGCCGGAGCCTCGGGCGCGCAGGCCGACGCGGGCGGCACGCTGGACCGCGTGCTGGACACGGCGGAAAAAGGCGAACTGGACGCCCTCTCCCTGCAACAGCAGGGAGCGGACGCGGCCTACAATCAACAATTGCGGGCCTGGGGCCTGCGTAACCAGGCCCAGAGCGCCGGTCTTGAAGCTCAATACCTGCGTCAGCGGGGCAATACCGACTATCTGGGGCTCACTTCCACCCTGCTCAACGGCGCGAGCCGGGCGGGGCGCAATTTCTTCACCCTGGGCGCGCAGGGTCCGCGCCTGCCGTAGGCCGCTTCCGATCGTCGGAACGCAGCGGACCCCGCGCATGACACAAGGGAATTTACCCCCGTGCCCAGCCCGATTGGAACTCTTTGCCGTTGGAATATTCTATTTCAATGCCCGCGCCGTCCGCTACGCCCGCACCAACGCGCCTTTTCCTCGCGCGTTGGTGCGGGCGTCTGCGGAAACAACCGCCAGAGCGTTGCGCTTTTGAAAAGCGCAACGCTCTGAAACGCCGTCCACAAAAAATGGAATTTTTTCGGACCGTAAGGCGCAGGTTGAATTAGACGAAGCTGTATTGCAATATCGTAAAACAAATTCACCCCTTACAACGCCCCTGTATGGCAAAAGCCGACTTGGCGGCGGACGGTTTGAGCGAATGCGTCTCCGGATATATCAATTTTAAAAATATTTCCAATAGTTACATAAACTCATACGTATAGAGCCCCCGCTATCGTGCGGGGGCTCTATGTCTATACTCCTGTCCCTTCATAACATTTTTACAGGAGAAAAGCGTATGACCAAGCACCGCGCACAGCACTCTTCCGCAGTCCGCCCGTCCGACATTCTGAAGTTCGACGCCTTTGTCGCCGCCGTCTATCTGCCGCACGTCAAACTTCGCAAGCGGAGCTGGCAGGTGGATGAACGCATTGCCCGGCAGCGTCTTTCTCCGGCTTTCGGAGCCCGGCGGCTGGACGGCATCCGGCGCGGCGAGGTGGAAAACTGGTTGCACGATCTGGCGGCCCAGGGTCTGAGTCCGGCCACCTGCAACCGCAATCTGGCCGTCTTTAAAAGCGTCTGCTCCCTGGCCATGCTGCACGGCGTGCTGCCCGCCGGGCAATCGCCCTGCGCGGGCGTGTCCGCCTTTAAAATCCATTTCCAGCGGGAACGCTGCCTCAACCTTGCGGAGGCCCGGCGGCTCATGCGGGCGCTTGAGCGCTCTTCGCGTCCCGAGGCGGCGGCCATCCGGCTGCTTCTGCTCACCGGCGCGCGCAAAAGCGAAATTCTCAAGGCCCGCTGGGAAAATGTACGCCTGGATCAGCGCCTGCTCACCGTGCCGCTGTCCAAATCCGGCAAGCCGCGCCATATCCTGCTGTCCGACGAGGCCGTGGCCGTCATCCGCTCCCTGCCGCGCGCGCCGGGTTGTCCGTGGCTGTTTCCCGGCCATGCGCCGGGCAAGCCGCTCAGCGACATTTTTCTTTTCTGGAGAACGTTGCGGCGCGGGCTGGGTCTGGCCGACATGCGCATCCATGATCTGCGGCACTCTTTCGCCAGCTTTCTGGTCAATGCCGGGCACTCGCTCTATGAGGTGCAAAAACTGCTGGGACACAGCGACCCCAGAACAACCATGCGCTATGCCCATCTGGGGCAGGCCTCCCTGTTGTCGGCGACCCAGAACGTCAGCGATTTTCTGACGCCGGACAGCGGGCGGACCAGTGAAGGGAGGGAGGGACAAAACGGGGAAAGCGGCAGGGAAGAAAACGCCCCCATGCCCTCGCGCGGAACACGCCCCGCCATACGGAGAAGGCATATGCGCGCGCGGCCGCCGTATCGCGCCGTCCGTCGGCACGAGCCGCAAGGAAGGCAGGACAGGGAAAAACAGAAGAAAATGCGCTGACCATTTCTCTGTCCGTCGCTGAACTGACGGAAAAATGGACTCTTATGACCCACATTTCAAGTGTTCGTTGACAGATGCACTGTCAACGAGCACTTGAAATACAATACTTCAAAAATCATAAATTTGCAATATCAACCCTCACAGAAATTTTTTCCAAGTTTTTTGCTTCATAAAAAATACTCATTATTTCATCAAGATATCTCCCTCACGACTCAGCATGCCTCACCAAAGAACCAACAGTGCATCTGCCGGCGATGGCCAGGAGCGTTGGGCTCCATATGAACGTTGGGGAGCGAAAGCTCCAAGGAGGTATGTCATGCTTACAAAAGGCGCTATGGGGAATCTTGTCAACAAATATCGGGCCGTACTCAAAAAATGCGGCCTTCTCAACGTGTTCGGCTCGCTGGCCGTGGCCGGGGCGCTGGTCCTGGGCGGCGCGGGCATGGCCGGAGCGGTGGATATTGGGTGGGGGCAGGATAAAGATGTGGAAATTTCAGGCGCTGCCAATAAAATGGATGCCGGAGCGGCCAAAAGCCTGACCATCTCCGGAACGGATAATGCGTTCAGCTATACCGGCGTTGCTGGCGGCGGCGCTGGTCAGCTCTTTATCGGTGAAAAACTGGTCATTGCCAACGGCGGCAAGCTCACCATCAACGTCTCCAAGCACGCGGGCATTCAGGGCGCGGCCAGCTACGACGCCCTTGTGAATAGCAGCAACAAATATACCGCCGCTCTCGACATGAGCGGCGCGGACTCAAAACTGACAATCAACAGCCAGATGCAGATGAAGGACGTGGCCATAAACGGCGGCACGGTCGAAATCTCCGGAATGGCGGGCGAAGCTTCCAGCGACAAGTGGGCTGACGGAGCCATGCTGGGCGCGGTAGGCGGCACGTTCTCTCTGAACGGCGGCACGGTCACGCTGGGCGATCATGCCCAGCTTTTCGCGCCCACGTTCAATCTGGACGGCGGCGAAATTGACATGGCGGGAAGTGAGGCGGGCAAGGCCGCGCTTGTCCGCGCCTATGGCGATAATGGTTCGCTGAACCTGAACGGCACGACCATCAATGTGACGCAAGACAAGCACGGCGTGTTGAGCGCCGCAGACATGCGGATCACCGGCGGCGAGCTGAATGTGGCCCAAAACGCCAACCTGACTATGGGCATTACCAAGCTTGATACGGATCAAAGCCTGACGGAAGCTTTGAAGACTTCCACCGAGGCCACGGTTACCCAGACCGGCGGCACGGTGAACGTTGCCGGGCGTATGGATCTGGGCGGCGCGCTGAACATTGAAGGCGGCGAGTTTACGGTGGCGCAGAGCGGTCAAGTTGCCATTCTCAACGACAACAGGAATTCCGCCATCAACATGAGGGGCGGTGTTCTGAACGTGTACGGCTATGCCGATGCCGCGCAACTGGCGATTACCGGCGGCACCACCAATATCATCGGCGATCCGTCCAAGACCTGGGATCAGCAGGGCCTGGGCGGCTATAATGAAAGATGGGATCCGGCAGCAAACAGCGATGTCGGCGGCTGGGTGGACGCGGACATGCCCACCACGGTCAGCGGCCCCGACACTGTGGTCAATATTCAAAACGCCAACCTTTTCGGCGGGATGGCCACTACCAACGACACTGGCGGTCTGCGCATCACGGACGGCGCGACCGTCAATCTCTCCGGCACAGGGGATAGCGCGGGCATGCTCTTTGCCTCCGACGGTCAAGCGCTGACCATCACCAAGGGCGCTTCGGTCAATGTTGCCGACGGGCAGGGCGGCGTATTCCAGGCCAAGACGGTCAACATCACCGACGGCGCCACGGTCAGCACCGGCGGCGAACTGCTGATGGTGGGCGGCGGACTGACGAAGGGGCAGACTATTTCAAGCGCCAAAAACAACGCCTCAGCCGCTGAAGCCGTCGTAGGCAACGGCGGCACGTTGGCCGTGACGGGCACGGGCTATGTGGATCTGAACAAGCATACAAATAAAGGACAAGACGTAAGCTCCTCCATCACCTTTATGGAAGGTTCCACCTTCGACGTCAGCGCCGCCTCTGTCAGCAACGGCAATACCGCCATCAGAAACGCCGTCGACAATGCGGTGAAGGTCGCGGACGGCGCGAAACTGCGCATCAGCGGGGCCAAGGCGGGGGAAAGGTACGCCATCGCGGACGCCGCCATCAACCAGACCGGCGAGAATAAGAACGGCTGGCGCGACGCCAATCTGCTCAGCAGCACCTCATTCCTCGGCTTTGACTTCAACCCCGTCACCGGCGAGGTCACGACCAGGGCCAAATCCGCCGCCGAGGCCATGCCCGCGCTGGACAGCGAGCTGGGCAATCTGGCTTCGGGCATGTACGCGGCCGGGCGCAACGACTATTTCGCATCCGAAAAGGGCCGCCGTTTCCTGTCCCGCGCCACGGACGGCAATTATATGGCTGACGCCGGACAGGCTGCCGTGACCATCGAAAGTGCGGCGCGCATGGCCGTCATCGGCGCTGTGCCGCAGATGACCATGGCCGCCGCCAATGCGGCGGGCAATGCCGTGACCCAGCGTACCGGCCTGGCGCAGCCCGGCGGCGACGCCATCCAGAGCATGGCGGCCGATGGCTCTGTACAGACCGGCGCGTCCGCCGGGGACGCTTCCAAAACCGGCTTCGCCATGTGGATCATGCCCCTGTACCAGAGCGCCAACGGCTGGGGCCTGGAAGGCGGCAACTTCAACATGGACTACAGCGGCGGTCTGGGCGGCGTGGCCATCGGCGCGGATTACACCTTTGACAACGCCATCCGCGCGGGCATCACCTTCAACATCGGCGGCGGCTACGCCGAAGGTTCCGGCGACTTCAACAAGACCACCAACGACATGAACTTCTGGGGCATCGGCGCGTATCTGGGCTGGGCGCAAAACAACTTCGGCCTCACCGCCGACGTGAACTACACCTCCACCTACAACAAGCTGGAGCAGGAGTTGCCCTCCGGCATGCAGATGCGCGACCTCAAGAGCGACGTGACGGCCTGGGCCGTCAGCGCGGGCCTGCGCGGCGAGTACAGGTTCGAAACCGGCGTGGTGGACATCATCCCCCATGCGGGCGTGCGCTACATGAGCCTGAACACCGACGAATACGACGTGAAGTCCGAGGGCACGCTGCTCAAGGGCGACGCCATCAACCAGAACATCTGGACCTTCCCGGTGGGCGTGGCCTTCAGCAAGCGTATCGAGACGGGCAACGGCTGGCACGTCAAGCCCAGCCTGGATCTGGCCGTGATTCCCGCCGCCGGGGACATCAAGGCGCGCGGCGACGTGCGCTTCACCGGCGTGAGCGGCACGGCGGAACTGGAAACCCAGACCATGGACTACATTTCCTACATGGGTCAGGCCGGTCTGGAATTCGGCAACGACAGCGTCAGCTTCGGCGTGAACTACAACTTGCAGGCGGGGGCGCACAGCACGGCGCACGGCGTGTTCGGCACTTTCCGTTACGAGTTCTGACACCAGACGTCATCAGCATCAGCGGGGCGGCTCCGATCTCTACGGAGCCGCTCCGGCCGCCCGCCGAAATTCGCTTCCCCGGCGGGCGGTTTTCCCGCCCCGCGTCCTTGTCTCCTTCCTGTGAGGGCGCGGGAAACGGCGCGGCGGCTTATGGTCGCCGCGTCAACAATTTTGGGGTGATGGGGGGAGAGGGGGGGCTTGTCGTCCGGGTGATGTCTTTTTTGCCCGCGGGTGCAGAAATTTTCGCTCCGCTTTGAGCTTGGGCCGCCTCCCGGTGGGGAGCAGGGGCCTGGGGGGGGCTTAAGCCCCCCCCAGGCCCCCTACAACCCCCTGCCCCCCGCTTTTATGGTATAAGCGGCCAGAAGGTTTGTGAAACTCTACCAGTTGGTTTGTGAATTTTTCTGTTCGGAAGAAGGCCACTGTCTTTTCAGGCAGTGGCCTTGCGGATGGTGGGGCCTAGCGTCCGCTTGCGCGGCAACCCCACATGGCGCTCCGGGCATCGCCCGTGCTACGGCTGCTAGACTCATCACCGTGTCGCATCCGCAAATTCATACGCCCTCCGTGTACCCGTTTTCCAAAAAATTTTCCTACCCGCCTTCGGCGGGTACAGTAATTCAGTAACCAGTTGACAGTATTACACCTTTGCGAGGCGGCAACCGATGTAGGTGCCGGCGAGGGCCTGCGTCTCGAGCCAATCCTGGCAGAACAGGCCAGCACCCGACCCATTGCTCCATGCGCCGCCGAGGTATAAAACGTTCCCGGCAGAACCCCATCTGCCCCAAAAACCATCAGGAACAGTTCCTGCTAAGATGTTGGTTGTCGTGGTGGCCGGGAAAAAAATATCATCAAAGTCAAACCCGGCCCCGGCTCCCGTCTTGAACGTCTGCATGTAGGCCACGTTCGTTCCGTCATAGGCGGGGCAGACAAAACCGGTATCCACAAATTCCCGTACCCCGTCATTCTTCCACAGACGAAGCGTGCCCGCCGGGGTTACGTCGATGCCGTCAACCATCTGCCAGACGTTCCCCCACAGGCCCACATGGCCGCGCCAAGAAGCCGTGGCAACGTCCAGGGCGTCCACTGTCGCCGCGCTGGTCGCATCCACCCGCCCGCGCCCGTACACGGCCTGCGTATCGGGCGTGGCGGCCTCTATCAGGGCCAGCAATTGCAGTTCCGACACCTGATAAATATTCCACATTTCAAAGCGGTTTACGCCGCCCACATTCCGATTGTGGCAATAAGACTTCATGGTCGGAAAATCCACGCTCACAAACGGCATTTTGCCCGGTCGGCTTCCCAGCTTTTTGGGCGTGCCTCCTTCATCCGTGGCCGCATACGTGCCGCAGTACCATACATCCGCTTCTTTTCCGTCCCGCATGAAAGACGGGAACGGCTTGAAGCCGTCCTGCTGGCCGGGGCTGATGACGCGGGCCGTCTTGCCTTGGAACGGGCCGGAAGCGATGGTGAACGCCTTGTAGTAAAATTTGTGGTGTTCCTGCATGACCTGACTGTCCACAAGAACACGGCGCAAGGCGTTGTAGGTGGGATGATAATCAAAATAGCGCCGCGTGGGGCTGACGGGCTGTCCTTCGCCGTCGACATTGCACCACAGGCCAGCGCCGCCGCCCGTTTCCACACAGCATATGCCGATGACAGGGGAAAGACTGCCTACCGTGATGCGCTGGACAAGCGCATCATGGGCGTCTTTGTCGGCATCGTGGGCCGCCATTTCCTCCCGCGTCGCCTTGTCCGCTTCAAGGCGTTCCAGTTCGCCCGTGGTTGCGGCGGCATCGGCCTTTTCGGCAACGCCTTTTTCCAGGGCGGACGTCCGGCCTTCACATGCAGCGGCGCGGTTCTCAAGCTCCGTAGCCCGGCCTTCCAGGGAAGAAAGGCTTTTCCCTTGTTCGTCGGTCAGTTTTTCCAGCCCGGAAATTTCGGCTTTCTGGTCCCCGGCGTTAGTGTCCAGAACTTGCAAGGCTTCCCGGATGCGCGGGCAATCTTCCTGCAATTCGTTCTCCAGGGAAGGCAAAGGCAAGTTGAGATGTTGGGTTCTATCGTCTCTCATGGGAAGTTCTCCGTAAAGTTGCGCTGCTATTCGTCAAAATCATTCATCAGCCGTAAAACTTCTTCCGACCGAACGCGGACAGGTTTTCGCTTGGTTGCTACAAGCTCCCCTTTTTCAATCATGTCTCGTACCGTGCGTTCGGCGATATTCAGGCAGTAAGCCGCCTGTTCCACACGCAACAAAGTATGCCTTTTGACCATTTCCAGAGGCGTCAGCGAGTAGTAATAGCCTTTATACAGGGCTTGAAAGCGTTTTGGGGCAGGTTTAAAGCCTTCCGTGCAGTCCACCCGGCATTGACGTTCGCAGCCTACGCACAGGGCTTCCTGCGCTTCCTGCCCCTCATAGAACCACTTGGCGAACAACGGGGCCGGGCATTCAAGCTGTTGATACACGGCAACGTCCACTTGTCCCGTGTAGGGATGCCAGCCGCGTTCCACAAACATCATGATCGCGTCAATTTGATTGCTCATGGCCGTCTCCGTCAGATGATGTACGCCGGATCGAGGGGCTTAAGAAGGGCGTCGATGTCCCCGGCGGTGGGGCTCGTCAGGCGTTCACGCCGACCTATCCGGCTGAACAGTTGGGCAAAGTGAGCCTTGCGCGATCCGCCCGTCAGTTGCGTGTACACGCTCTCATTGCCCATAATCGCCAGTCCCACGCCGGAAGCGTCGTACAGGCTTCGGAGAGCGTCCAAACACGTCACGGGCAAGTGTTGGGCTTCATCCACGACAATCAGCCCGCCAGAGCCGGATACGCGGCTGACAATGGCCTGTTCCGCCTGCGCTCCGCCCGCCGGAACATGGTTCACGCCCACGGCGTAGGCCACGCGCTCAAGACAGGCCGTCACGCTGATGACCGAAGGCGTCATGGTGGCGATCCACACGTTCGGATTGTCTTCCTGATAGCGTTGCGCGGTCAGGGTTTTGCCGAGTCCGGCCCCGCCGTAAATGACGGTGATGTCCGCCAGCTTGTGGGCATACTTGAGCGCCAGAAGTATCTTGTTGGCCGTGAGCGTGGGCATCCAGTCCGGCGCGGCGGGAATGCAGCCGCTTGCCGCCTGTTCCCGGCTTTCCAGGGCGGAACGCAGCCAGCTTTGCAGCGCCTTTTCAATGGCCGCGTTGTCGCCCTTGTACTTCCCGGAAAGCCATTGGTTGATTCGGGGTACGGATATGCCCGATTCCCGCGCAAGCCGGGGCTGGCTCACGCCGCCACGGCGCATTTCCTCGCGTATGGCATCCCGCAACGAATTTTCCCGCATATCCGGCGTTGTTTCCGTGGCATTTTCCCGCATGTTCATATAGACTCCGTGCTGTTCAAGGTTGCGCAAGCATAGCCTCTGTAACAGGGCCGGAGCCTCTTGAAGGCCCGCGCCCGGAAGCCCGGTGTTCCCGCACCGGGCTTTTTCCTATCCCAGCGCCGCTATCCGCCGGTTCATGTTCTCAACGGATTGCGCGTGCGTGTCCGGGGCAGTCCCCCGCATCATCTTGTTGATTTCCGCATTGCCGAAGTGCGTCCGCTTCCGTTCCGCTTGGCGGCCCACATAGTGATCCATCAGCGCGTACAGCCATTCATGGCGCGGCAGTTTGCGCACCCCCGGCTTCTTGTCTGTTCCGTAGTACCAGTTCCGCAGATTCGCGGCCTTCACGCCGTTGTTCTTCGCCACAATGGCGAACGCTTCCAGGACCTTCATGCCGCCGTCGATCAGTTCCATTGCCTCAAGGAGAAGCCGGTAACGTCTTTCCGCCCTGCTTTGCGCCTTGCCGGGCTTGCGGAAAAACTGTTCTTCCATGATTTGCAGGCGGACTTTTTCGCGTTCCAGGTCTTCCGGCTTCATGGCCTGCTGCTGGCGCTTCCATTGCTTGTGCCAGCAATGGGAAACACGATTCCGCGTCTGTTCGTCCAGGTCGGAAAACAGCCAGCACAAGCCCCCGCCTTGCCCCTTGCGGGCTACGGGTTTCCACCTTTTGCCGTCCGCCTTTTGGCGCACGGCCTGACGGGAAATGCCAAGCATCTTGGCAAGTTCCCCCGTGGAAAAGAAGGTGGAAAAGTCCGGCGCGGCCTGCATGAAATTCCCCTATTGCGCGACTGCAACGGCGGGTTTCATGTGACGCAAAGACTTCCCCGATGCGGGTTCCTTCACACGCAGCGCCCCTTGTCCGGCTCCGTTCTGTCCATGCAAACAAAGACGCCGAACCCATTCCGTAAGAATGGGAAGCCAGAAACGGCGTTCAATGCCGAAAATCGGCGTTGCAAGCTCTTTTCCCGTGGCGAAGGCTTCAAGAGTTTCACATGCAATGCCCGTATGGAAATACAACCCGGTACAGGCATAGGGAAGATACAGGCCGGGCATGAACGTCACAGCGTCTTGAATAATCTCAAGTGCCCGGCACAAAAGAACGCCGTCGCCGTAGTATGTCATGTATTCGGCGTTGACTCTGATAGGCGCGAGAATATCGCAGAACAGAAGCGCTTCTTCTTGCGCCGCGTCACGAAGCGGCTTGATAGCCGCATCATGGCGTAAAAAGCCGTCAAACAACCGTTCAGGCATGTCCCACGAAAAAGAACTTACGTCCCAATAGCGCACGCCGTCCCGGCCCATGCCGTAAGACCAGCCCTTCCGCGTACCGTTGTACTTCACGGCGCGTACCGTCATGCCCGCCATTTCGGCTACTTCTTCCGTGGTCAGGAAGCGCGGAACTTCATACAGTTGACGCTCATACATGGCCGATCTCCTCTTCCAGGCGGCGCATGGCGCGACCGGCACGTTTGGCCGAAAGCTTGGCTTGCCCGTATTCCAAAATCTTCGCCTGCTCCGGGCTGATAAGGCGATAGCCGTGCAAAGAAGCCAGCACGTCCAGAGGGGCGCGGCTGTCCACGGCCAGCATGAACACTTCCAGCGCCATCAGCGACGGAACGTGTTCCGTGTCGTTCGGGCAAAGCCACTTTTCCAGCGTCGCCAGCGTCAGCGTCCGGGACTTGTCAGACGTAATTTTTGCCCCGGCCTGCTTGGCTATCGCGTTCATGCGGTCCACAAGCTGTTCGCGGGATAAAGGCGGGGTGACGGCAGCCAGGGCGCGTTGCATGGAGGCTTTGACGGACGGCACCAAACCCGCCACATGGATCGCCCGTGTGGTTTGGCTGTCGTCACCCATCAAGGGAAGCTGGTAAGGGGTAAAACTCATGGCCGTCCGCCCTTCCTTGTCCGAAACGCCGCCTTCCCGGCAGCTTGCGTGTCCGAACAACCTCGTTGACCGGGAACACGCGGGCGGGTAATATTTCCACAACTACTTGGTAATAATACCTTGCAAGGTATTCTTCGTTCATTTTTTGTATTTTGTCAATAAAAAATGAATAAATATACCATACATGGTATTTTCAGCTTTTCTAAGAGGATACCATGAGCAGCATTGCTGAAAGACTAAAAAGTGTCAGAGGAGAAATGTCACGTGAAGAATTTGCCCGTATAATTGGGGTACATGTGAACACAGTAGGACGTTATGAACGGGGAGAAAGCGAACCAGACATCTCTATTACATCAAAAATTTGTCGTGAATTTGATGTAAACCCGCATTGGCTAATTCTTGGAGAAGGTAAATACGGTATAGATTCTGACCATAGCGGTATTCCACATTTTTATGAAACACATGGAAGAGGTTATCGTCAATATACATCTATTGGTGATGATTCCATGTTACTAGAAATAATTGTCGCATATGTATTACAAGAAAATGGACTTGAAATGTCAAAAAAGCAAATTTCAGCCATTGCAAACCTATATTATGAAGAAATGCATAATAGGATTATGGCAATTGCCGTTAAAATAAAAGAACTCGATGCAGATTAGAGCTACGAGAAAACACCTTGTCACTTCTTAGTTGCAGGTTCGGCCTTTGCTAACCTGCAACTGTTTTTCCTGGAAAAATAGCTTTTCCCTCTTCCTGTTGCGCTTTTAGTCAATGTTATGTGCAAGTTAAAACATGTACCGCATTTCCCGCCCCGGCTTGGCAATTTCACAAATCATCTGACGGAATCTGCTAAGGTTTACACTTTTCACAATCCAAAAGGAAAGGCGTCCCGGTGGCGGTTTCTTCCCGCTCCGGTGACGCCTTGCTGTTGATGGTAGCGCATTAGTACGGCATTCGTCCGGTATTCGTCCTATTCGATCTAAGGTTTACGCCTATTCCCAAACCATCTGACCCCCTATATTTATGGCGTCACGCATGAGCGCAGCGGGCGGCGGAGCTTGCCCGCGTGCGAGCTGCGCTCCTTGAGCGCCGCGCGTCAATTTTCGAGAGTAGGCAAAGCCTTGGCTCGAAATCCATCCGCTAATGGCAATTGCGCGACGCGAAGGGAGATCACCTGAGTCTGCGAAAGCAGACAAAGAAAGCTCTCGCAGCAAAAGCCGCGCAGCCCCCGTTGACTGTGAGCATTGGAAAGCCCGACAGGGTCAACGGGGGAATACGCAAAAGAGGCCCCGTGGGGGCGCAGCCACTGGCGGCCCCCTTTGCCCCCCGCCGGGAGGCGGCCCAAATGGGAGCGGAGTAAAAAACGTCGTGCACAGGGCGGGCAAACCCCCGCCCGCGCGCCAGGCTCCCTCTCCCGCAGACACAAAAGAGACCCCCCGGCCTAGCCGGGGGTTCTTCATATGCGCCTGTAAGGCTTTCTTACCAGCCGCGCCCTTCCAGGCGCATGTGCGATCTGACATTCGCATTTCTGCTACTTGCGGCCCGTAAACG